>JACRON010000261.1 GCA_016214425.1 Nitrospirota bacterium | reverse complement strand
GATGCAACAACACCTGTCTTTGCGCCTGCCTCAACAGCCATGTTGCAGAGTGTGAGCCTCTCTGATATAGACATTGCCTTTACTGCAGGGCCTGTAAATTCCAGAGCCTTGTATGTTGCGCCATCAGCGCTAATCTTGCCAATAATGTATAAAATTACATCCTTTGCATAAACACCCTTTTTAAACTTGCCCTTTATATTTACCTTTATAGTCTCAGGCACCCTGAACCATGTCTTGCCCAATGCAATTGCAACTGCTACATCTGTTGAACCCATGCCTGTTGCAAAGGCGCCAAGGCCCCCTGCTGTGCATGTATGGGAATCTGCGCCGACTAAGATATCGCCTGGATTAATATAATGCTCTGCAACAATCTGGTGGCAAACACCCTCTCCAACATCAAATAGTTTAACGCCTGTCTTTTCTGCAAAGGCGCGGAGGGTTTTATGGTCATTGGAAAGCTCTTTTCTCGGACTCGGCGAGGCATGGTCAATAAATATAAATGTTCTATCTGGATTTGCAGCCTTTACTAAATCCATCCCTTCAAGCTGCTTAACTGCCAAAGGGCCTGTGCCGTCCTGTAAAAGCGCTGCATCCACTCTTGCAATTGTCAAATCACCTGCTTTAACATCCTTCCCTGAATGTTCGCTCATTATCTTTTCAACAATCGTCTTTCCCACTGCTACTTTTGTATAACCTCCTCTTCCAAATCTGTGTCATTCGCCATCTTTAAAAGCTCTTCAAACTTTATATCAATTCCAAAGGCACCCACAATCTCTTCTTCAATATTTCTTATAGGCGCTGATACTGTTATGCATAATGCGCCTGTCATAACTGATTTATAAAAGTCTGTGATGTATGTCTTGCCTGTTTTCATCGGCTCTATAAACCAGTCCCTGTTGGAAAAGTTCTCGCCTATGCCAAATTTTTCATACTTAGCCTTGTCAACTACCTGTGTAATGTTCTTTGTTGTCTTCTTGCCATCTGTATCAACTACATACGCAAACTGTATAAATGGATTCTCCTCTAAAAGCGCCTTCATCAAAGGCTCCTGCCATTTTGGGTCCATTGTCTTGAATTCTGATTTTTCAACGATATCCTCAACTAAATGGAAGACCATCTCCTGCGCCTTCAGCTTAAGCCTGTCAAGCTCTGATACAAAATGTTCAGGCAGATATCTCTTTGTTAAGGCAAGCATCTCATCTGATGA
Source organism: Nitrospirota bacterium (assembly GCA_016214425.1). Taxonomy (GTDB): domain Bacteria; phylum Nitrospirota; class CAKKRA01; order 9FT-COMBO-42-15; family 9FT-COMBO-42-15; genus 9FT-COMBO-42-15. The sequence continues at coordinate 5,971 of JACRON010000261.1, read as the reverse complement.
TATAGAGGTAAGCCTGCCATTTTCATACTGCGTTGTCACCCATTTATATATCTTTGCGACTGCAGGACGCCTTTTATCAACCTTCTTGTCATCTGCAAGCCCGAGATGCGAATTTATCCACTGTGCTACGCCGGCAAGGCCTGATTTATCTGTAATGGTAATGCCAATAGGCCTGTTCAACAATTTGCCTGTATCAAAGATATTGTAAATTTCCTCATTCTTTAATACCCCATCAAGATGGATGCCTGCGCTTGTTGTATTAAACTCTGAGCCGACAAGCGGATAGTTCGGCGGAATATGATAGTGCAGCTCTTTATGGAAATATTCTGCTATCTCTGTAATTACAGTTGTGTCTATGCCATTGGTCTCGCCTCGCAGGCTGATGTATTCTATTACCAAACCCTCAATAGGCGAATTGCCAGTCCTCTCGCCAAAGCCGAGTATAGCGCCATTTGCAGCAGCACAGCCATACAGCCATGCAGTTGACGCATTTATCAATACCTTATGAAAATCATTGTGGCCGTGCCATTCAAGAAGCTCAGACGGCACGCCGCCTTCATTTATAAGGCCGTAGATAAGCTCCTGAATGCCCCTCGGAAGCGCTGCGCCTGTATATGGCACGCCATAGCCCATTGTATCGCAGGCGCGCACCTTTACAGGCATCTTTGCTTTTTCGCTGAGCCTCATTAATTCCTGAACAAATGGTATTACAAATCCGTAAAAATCCGCGCGGGTAATATCCTCAAGATGGCACCTCGGGATTATGCCTTCATTCAGCGCCTCACTGACAATCTCAAGGTATTTATTCATTGCCTCGCGCCTTGTCATATTCAGCTTAAGGAAGATATGATAATCAGAACAGGAGGTTAGTATGCCTGTCTCTTTTAATCCCATTTCTTTAACAAGTTTGAAGTCGCCCTTTGCTGCCCTTATCCAGCCTGTAACCTCTGGAAATCTGTATCCCTTTTCAAGGCACTTTTCCACTGCCTCTTTATCCTTCTTGCTGTAAAGAAAGAACTCGCTCTGCCTTACAACGCCATTTGGCCCGCCAAGCCTGTGAAGCATGTCATAAATATCAACTATCTGCTCAACTGTATACGGCGGCCTTGCCTGCTGGCCGTCCCTGAATGTTGTATCAGTAATCCAAAAATCTGAAGGCAGATTTGGCGGAATGATTCTGTTGTGGGAAATATTCCCTAAAGAGATTTGGCTCAGATACATCCTGAAGCTCGTACTTATGCCTGCTTGTTTTATCAATTACTGATGTCTTCTTCTTATTATTATCCTTCATCCTGCACCCTTTTGATTTAAAATAACTTTGAATTTTATACTAATATAAGACTCTTGTCAACTACCCAAAATCACCCTTTCGGAATATGTATAGATATTCATCCTCTGCCCTCTCACAAAACCGATGAGTGTTATACCGAGAAAATATGCCATTTCCACTGCAAGGCTCGTAGGCGCATTTCTGCTAATGACTACCGGCACGCCGCGCCTGCTTATTTTAATCATGACATCAGAGGAGATTCTGCCGCTCGTAAGAACTATTTTATCAACTATTGAGATGTCATTCAAAAGACAATAGCCAAATACCTTGTCAATTGCATTGTGCCTTCCAATATCTTCGCAAAAGACCTCAATCTTCTTTCCGTCCCATAATGCAGCGCTGTGAACACCGCCTGTCTCTTTATACAATGAAGACATATTAATTCCTTTGAAATATCGGTTATATCTTTTGAAGCTATCTTTATAGAAGACTCCATCTTCTTTTCCTTTGTAAAACCTTTTATAAAATCTGATGTCATTCCCCTTCCGCAGCCTGAGGTAAGGGTCTGCAGTCTGTTGTTTTTAACTGCATCCTTTGTATAATTTCTGATGCCAATGGAGACAACGCCGTCTACCTCATTATAATCATTCTCATTAATATCGTCACTTTTTGCAATCAAACCTTCAGATAAAAGAAAACCAACTGCCAATTCCTTAACCATTACAGGCGTGCACATTAGAGCAACGAATTCCTCGTTATTTAAGCGGATAATAATATCCTTCTCAACTGAAACAGAGTCTCTAAGCTGTCTGGACTCATTATTTTCTATCCTTAAAACATCAAAGCCTTTGATATCCTGCATAAGTATTTGTAGATTAACAGAAAAAAACTATAAATTCAAGGAGATAAATTTCCCTTATTGACAGAATATTCCTAATTGGATATAGTAAATTCAGGCATGATTAAATTAACTGCGATAAACTTTTTGCAAAGGAGGTACAATGAAAGATGTCAATAGTTTTATCAAGATTACAGACAACAAAATAAAGGTAACAAACAAAGATGCATTAAGAACCTCCATTGATGAACTCATCTTTCACTCAGTCTTCAATCAGAATGAAGATGAAAAAAATGCGCTCCTTAGACTAATCATTGAAGCAGCAAAGGATATTGGAATAATCCCATCATCCATACAAAATTTTTATAAAGAAATAGGCAAAGGCAGATACAAAGGCTTTACTGTCCCTGCCATCAACATCCGAGGCCTGACCTATGATGTTGCAAGGATAATATTTAAAAAGGCAATGGAGATGAATGTAGGCGCATTTATATTTGAGATAGCGCGTTCTGAGATAGGCTATACTGCACAAAGGCCTCTTGAATATTCTGCTGTTGTTTTAGCTGCTGCAATCAAGGAAGGCTACGAAGGCCATGTATTTATCCAGGGCGACCACTTCCAGATAAGCAATAAAAAATATCTTGATAACCCTGAAAAAGAGGTATCAGCGCTAAAGGAGCTTATAGCCGAGGCGATTGATGCTGATTTTTATAATATTGATATTGACGCATCAACAACAGTTGACCTGTCAAAGCCAACAGTGGATGAACAGCAGAGGCCAAACTATACACTCACTGCAAATTTAACTGACTATATAAGGAAGATAGAGCCAAAGGGAATTACTGTTTCAGTTGGCGGCGAGATTGGCGAGATAGGAAAGGCTAATAGCACAGAGGAGGAGCTGAAGGCATTTCTCAGCGGCTTTAACAAAACAGTAAAATCAAATAACACAGGCTTAAGCAAGATAAGCGTGCAGACAGGAACAAGCCATGGCGGCGTAGTCCTGCCTGACGGCACACTTGCGCAGGTAAAGATAGACTTTGAAACACTCAAAAGGCTGTCTAACACAGCAAGGACAGAATATGGCCTTGCAGGCGCAGTCCAGCATGGCGCTTCAACACTTCCTGAATCTGCCTTTGGAAAATTTGTAGAGACAGGGTGCGTAGAGGTTCATCTTGCCACAGGCTTTCAGAATATCATTTACGACAGCAAATACATGCCTTCTGATTTAAAATCTGAAATCTACGAATTTATTAAAAAAGAATTTGCAAAGGAAAAGAAGGAAAATCAGACAGGGGAGCAGTTCATATACAGCACAAGGAAAAAGGGGTTCGGTCCATTCAAAAAGAGGTGGTGGGAGCTGCCATCTGACATAAAATCCGGCATCCTTTCAGAACTGGAAGAGAGATTCGGCCTGTTATTTGAAAAACTAAATGTAGTCAATACAAAAGATATTGTAAATAAAGCAATTCACAAAAAGGCTGTCCCAAAGGCAATACCAAAAACATTAATATCAAAGGTTGCATAAAAATTCCGCTTGATTAGGCGAGGTGATTCCTATGAAAGAGAGATTGGCTATTGTAGTCGGCGGAGGGCCAGCGCCGGGGATAAATGGCGTGATAAGCGCTGCAACAATAGAGGCCATAAATGAGGATAATGAGGTTATTGGAATACTTGACGGATTCAAGTGGCTTTCAAAGGGCAGCAAAGATAAAGTGATGGCGCTTACAATAGATGATGTAACAAGGATACATGCAACAGGCGGAAGCATAATAAGAACATCAAGAGAGAATCCTACAAAAGACCCAAAGAAGATGCAGAATGTCTTAACAGCGCTTAAGGAACTTGGAATTAAATATCTCCTTACAATCGGCGGTGATGATACTGCCTATACTGCCAGCATTGTGGAAAGGGAGGCTAAAGGCAAGATTGCAGTTGCCCATGTTCCAAAGACAATAGACAATGACCTTCCTTTGCCAGGAGGAATGCCGACATTCGGGTTTGAGACAGCAAGGCATCTTGGCGTGAAGCTTGTGCAGAACCTGATGGAGGATGCAAAGACAACCGGCAGATGGTATTTTGTAATTGCCATGGGAAGAACTGCAGGCCATCTTGCACTCGGCATGGGAAAGGCAGCAGGCGCTACGCTAACAATAATTGCAGAGGAATTTCCAGATGGAAATATCTCATTAAGCCATGTCTGCAATATACTTGAGGCTGCAATCATAAAAAGGCTCACTGCTAATAAAGACCATGGGGTCGCAGTAATAGCTGAGGGTATTGCAGAAAGGCTTAATCCAGACGAGTTAGAAATATTAAAAGATATTGAAAGGGATGAACACGGCCATATAAAACTTGCTGAAATACCATTGGCAAAGATACTCAGGGAAAAGGTAAAAGAGTCATTTGATAAAAGAGGCATCAAGGTAAATATCATTGGCAAGTCCATTGGCTATGAGCTGAGGGCAGCGCCGCCTATTCCGTTTGATGCAGAATATACAAGAAACCTTGGCTACGGCGGCGTAAGGTTTCTTTTGAATGGCGGCTCAGGCGCAATGATAGTATACGACGGAGGGCGCTTAACGCCAATCCAGTTCAAGGACATGATAGACCCAAAAACAGGAAAGACAAGGATAAGGCTTGTTGATATAAAATCCGAATCCTATACTGTAGCGAGAAAATACATGATAAGGCTTGAAAAAGAGGACTTAGAAGAAAAAAATATCAAATCACTTGCAGAAGCAGGAAAGATGACAGTAGAGCAGTTTAAAAAGAGATTTTCGGATGTTGTATAATTTTACTTATTTCGTTTTTCTTCATACTAAACTGCTATCTGCAAATCAATAAGCTCATAACCAACAAACGGTATAATACGCTCTCTTTTTTCCTCTGTCCTCTTAAGCTCAACTAATCCTATCTCCCTAAGATACTCTATGTCCTGTGATACATTCTTTGTATTTCTGTTAAGTAACTTTGCAAGCTCATAAATAGATTTAGGGTGCTTTTCCTTTATCACATGCAGCATCTCTAATCTCTTTTCTGTTAATGCCCTTCTGAAGGCTTTTAGATTTTCAAAATAAATACCTCTCTGCTTTTTGACCTTTTCCCCTCTTTCAAGTCTTTTCATAGCATCCTTTGCGCCCTCAAGGAAATCCTCAAAGCTCTTTATCCCTATTTTTACTTTTTTAACCCTCATTTTTAAACCTCCTTACATCTTTATAAAAATCTTCAAATAGCCTGTCTATATTCTTAAATTCGTATGGTTCCTCTTTATCATCATAATGTCTGTGGTCTCCTTTGCCTTCGGCATTATCATAACCGATAATTCTTTTACCATTTACAATATAAACAAGTGAATATTTATAACCTCAAAATCAAATCTATCCTTTACTATAAGCTTGGCCTTCAATAAAATCCCCTTTAATAGGTATTATATACCATATAATATGATTATTGTCAAATATTTTTAAGGAAGGAATATAAAGTTTATATAACCTTGCTGGTGACAATCTGGTGATTATGTAAATTTTAGAAATGGAAGCGATTTATTTTATTAGAGATGTTTGGTGGAGCTGAGCGGGATCGAACCGCTGACCTCCTCGTTGCGAACGAGGCGCTCTCCCAACTGAGCTACAGCCCCACAGTTATTTTTTAAATTCTACTACTATTTAAAATAAAAAACAATGGAATTTAAATAATCCTGCAGAAGGCATCAGCAATCTCTGGGTCAAACTGGCTCCCTGCCCCTGCCTTAATTGCCCCTTTTGCCTTCTCCTTTGAAACAGTCTTGTACCACGGCATTTCAGATGTCATAGCAGCATAGCCGTCAGCAACAGCAATAATCCGCGACAAATACGGTATCT
>JACRON010000260.1 GCA_016214425.1 Nitrospirota bacterium | reverse complement strand
TGATAGACGCATCTGACCTCCTCTTTTATTGGAAAATTCTAAATTGCAAATTTTTTAATAATATATTTACCACACTTCTTTTAAAATGTAAAGGGGAAAAATACAATTAGATGTATAAGGCATGATAAAATACCACAACATGTTGATTTTCCGTAAAATGACAGGCGAGATGCCTGTCCGTAACTGTTTAGCGTTTCTAAAAGAACCGCTAAACATCATTGAAAATTGCAAAGTGCAAAGTGAAAAATGCACAGTTACGGAAAAAACTCACTAAAAATTTGCAATTTACATTTTGAAATCTTAATTTTGCATTGAAGTTTAGGCATTCTTTAGAATGACTAAACTGTTACGCCTGTCCTACTCTGCTCTGCTGCGCTTCTTTCCCTTTGTCTTCACCAGCAAAAAGTCTATCTGCCTCTTTTCTGTGTCTACCCTGTCAACCATTACAATTACCTTATCGCCTATCCTGTATCTCTTTTTTGTATTTATGCCAACAAGGGCGTGTTCCTTTTCACGGAATATGTAAAAATCATCATGGAGCTTTGTGATATGAACAAGCCCTTCTACAAAGATATCCTCAAGTTCAACAAAAAATCTCTGCCTCCATTGCAATACGCTCCCTTTCAGATGAGTGTTTTGCAATCTCAGGGAGGGTCTCTTTGAGATATTCTATCTCCTTTTCATGTAGGGGCGTATGGCGATGCGCCCCTGCTGACTTCATTATCATCTTTAATATCCTGTGCACCGCTAAATCAGTGTACCGTCTTATCGGAGATGTAAAGTGCGTATAATTTTCAGATGCAAGGCCAAAGTGTCCGAGATTCTCTGTTGCATATCTTGCCTGCTTCATGGAGCGCAGGAGTATGTGATTTACAAGCCTCTCCTCAGGCCTGTCTTTAACATCCTCAATGACCTTTTGAAGGGTCTTTGGTTTTAACCCTTCCTTCTTTTTTATAAAAAGGCCAAAGCCCCTTATCAGTTCAATAAAATCTTCAATCTTATCCTCATCAGGTTTTTCATGGATGCGGTAGATGGATGGCGTCTCAAGGGATGTAATATATGATGCAACCGCCTCATTTGCTGCAATCATAAACTCCTCAATTATCCTGTGGGCAATGTTCCTCTCCTCTTTTATAATATCTGCGGGTTTGCCCTGGATATCAAGGATTATTGCAGGCTCTGGAAGGTCAAAGTCTATGCTTCCCCTCTCCCATCTCTGCCTATTAATAAGCAGGCTAAGCTCCTCCATGAGCTTAAAATCCTCTATGAGTTCGCTGTATCTTTCGCACAGCTCTGGCTCGTTATCAGCGAGTATCTCCTTGACCTGTGTATATGTCATCCTCTCATTGCTGTTTATGCAGCTTTTGTAAAATTTATAATCAACCCTCCTGCCCTTTTTATCAAACTCCATCTCCACAGTTACTGTAAGCCTGTCAACATTTGGTTTCAGACTGCATATATCATTTGACAGCTCATAGGGAAGCATTGGTATTGCCCTGTCAGGAAAATATACGCTTGTGCCGCGGCTGAATGCTTCTTCATCCAAGGCAGAATCAGTCTCAACATAATGGCTCACATCTGCAATATGCACCCATAATGTATAATGGCCATTAGTCTGTTTTTTTATAGATACAGCGTCATCAAAATCCTTTGCATTCTCTCCGTCAATGGTAACTGTCTTCAGCTCCCTTAAGTCTGTCCTGTTCTTTAATTGTGAATCTGAGATTTGAAATCTGAGATTTGAGACCTCTTTTTTAACATCCTCCGGGAATTCAGGGGTAAGTTCATATTCCTCCATTATAAGCTCTGTCTCAATCCCTTTTCTATCAGGGTATCCGAGTATCTTTACAACCATACCTTCAGGATTTCTGTTTTCCTTTGGATATTCTAAAATCTCTGCTATAACAATCTCTCCGTCCTTTGCATTGTTCCAGTTATCCTTGTGGATATAAATGTCATAGATAATCTTTGGGTCAGAGGGCATAACAAAGCCAAAGCCCTTGCTTTTTTCAAATCTCCCTGTAATCCTTGTATGCGCCCGCTCCAGTATCCTTATAATCCTTCCCTCTTTTTTATTTCCCTGTCTGCTGCCTTCTATCCTTACAACCACCTTATCACCATTCATTGCGCCCAGCATCTTTTTTGGCGGTATAAATATATCCTCGCCGCCGTCCTCTGGTGCAACAAAGGCATAGCCGTCAGGATGGCTATTTACAATGCCTGTAATAAGATTTATCTTTTCAGGAAGTGCGTATCTGTTCTCTCTTGTCTTTATGATTGTGCCTGACAATAGGAGATCATTTAGTAACCCTTTAAATTTCTTGATTTCTTTAGGCGGGACATCAAGAAGCTCAACAAGTTCCCTAAAGAGAAGAGGTTTATTGCCTTTTGCTGAGATTTCCTTTATAATTCTATCTCTTGTAAGTGCATGATATGTCCTTGTCATTTAAAACATATTACGATATAATTATAATTAATTCAAGGGAGAAATAAGTTTAATGGCAGAGTCAAAAGGTAAGGTTCTTATTGTTGATGATGAACAGAGCATCAGGGATTCTATCTCTGCCCTTTTGAAAAAGAAGGGTTTTGATGTTGAGGTAGCAGCAAACGGCGAGGAGTGTTTTCAAAAGATAGAAGACAGCCTTCCTCACCTTGTTCTACTTGATTATAAGCTTAGCGGTGAGAACGGCCTTGATATATTAAGAAAAATATCAGATAAATGGGTGGAGATAGCAGTGATTATGCTGACAGGCGCAGGCGCAGAGGATGTAAGACTCGCTGCAGAGAGCATAAAGAACGGGGCATACGAATATATCCCCAAGCCGCCTGACTTTACTGTTCTCCCGATTCTGATAGAAAAGACAATTGCTCTCCACCGCGAGAGGCTTGAAAGAAACATGGCTGAAGAGAGGCATAAGATAGAGCTTGAGAAGGGGAATAAAAGGCTTGAAGATATTGCAGTAGATCTCAACAGGGAAAAGCAAAGGCTTGAGGACAGCATGAAGGAGCTCCTTGAGAGGAACAAGGAGCTTGAAAAGGCTCAAAAGGCAAAGACAGAATTCCTTGCAAATGTATCCCACGAGCTTAGGACGCCGTTAAATGTTATAATCGGCTTCTCAACCCTTCTCCTTGATGAAGTCAAAGAGCCTCTTACTGAAAAGCAAACCAGATATGTTGAAAATGTCCTTGGAAGCGGCAGGAGGCTTTTAAGGCTCATTGATGATATACTTGATTTATCAAAATTAGAGCTGCTAAAGGTGGATGTGAATTATGATGAATTCTCTCTTCCGCAGATTATAGATGATGCATTATTGATGGTTAAAGAGAATGCAGAAAAGAAGAACATCTCTATTAGAGCTGATATTGATAAAGAATTAAATTCTATCCTGACTGATGAGAGGAAGTTTAAACAGATAATATTCCAGCTTCTGGATAATGCAGTAAAGTTTACGCCAGAGAAGGGAAAGGCTGCCATTGATGCATCAATAATGAAAAGGGAGGATTTGCTAAAAGATAAAGCCCTTGCAGGTTCAGTATCACCGATACATGACGGGGATTTTTTAAAATTTGTTGTTTCTGATACAGGGATAGGCATAACAGAGGATGACCAGAAGAGGCTCTTTATAAGCTTTGAAAAGATAGATTCAGGGTATACAAGGGAATACGAAGGAACAGGCCTCGGCCTTGTCCTTGTAAAGCGGCTCCTTGAGCTGCTTGGAGGCAATATCTGGGTTGAGAGTGAGTTTGGCCATGGAAGCAGGTTTAATTTTGTCATCCCTTACTATAAGGAATTTAATCTTGACTTCTGCCTTGAAAAGGGGATTAATGATGCAAGAAGGAATCAATTGCCTTTTTCTTTGATAATGGCGATGATTGAAAATACTAATGATTTGAAGAAAGCGCTTAATGAGGAAGGATATAAAAAGGCAGTTGGGGATATAGAAAGGCTGTTTAAGAATGATTTAAGGGGAAGAAAGGATGCGGTTTGTATTTATAAAGAAAAGATAGTCGGCATTACCGCAGGCGCTGATAAAAAGGGCGCAGAGGCAATAATGTTGCGGATAAAGAGGTCGTTGCAAAAACATAAGTTTACCCCGTTACACCCGGAAAGCCCAAATCTTCAGACCGGGGCTGAATGGTCAATTCAAGGTGGTGTAACGGGGTTTACAGAAAAAGGGGTAAAGATAAAGGTAAAGATAAAGATAGGAACAGCATCTTATCCGGATGAGGCTATTACAAAGGAGGAGCTGCTAAATACAGCAGAGGAGAGAGCATTGGGGGAGAAAGAGAATGGAGCTTGAAAAAGCATGATAAAAGCATACTAATTGTTGAAGACAATCAATTAAATATGGAATTGATGGCAGATATCCTTGGCACAGAAGGGTATCTGATTTATCAGGCATTTAACAGCGAAGAGGCGCTTACGCTCCTAAGGAAGATAAGGCCTGACCTGATTTTGATGGATATCCAGCTTCCCGGTATGGACGGCCTTACACTTACCCGTTTATTAAAAGGAAGAGACGACTTCAAGAACACACCTATTGTTGCAGTCACTGCGCATACAATGAAGGGCGACAGGGAAAAGGCATTTCAAGCAGGCTGCGACGGATATATCCCTAAGCCAATAGATGTAAAGGTATTCCCATCTGTAATAGAATCATTTATATCCAAGCGAGGTGCAGCATGAATAAAGAACCCAAGATACTTGTTGTTGATGATGAACCGCAGAATCTGGAGCTTCTCTCTGCCTATCTTGAAAAGGCAGGATACAATAATATTGCTACTGCATCAAACGGCATTGAGGCGCTAAGGCTTGTTGACGGCAACCCGCCAGATTTAATACTGCTTGATGTGATGATGCCTAAGATGAATGGATTTGAGGTCTGCAAGAAATTAAAGGATGACAGCAAGACAAGGCTCATACCTATTGTAATAATCACAGCCCTCCGTGATGTAGAGGACAAGATAAGGGCGCTTGATTTAGGCGCTGATGAGTTTCTTTCAAAACCATTTAACAGGGCAGAGCTTATGGCAAGAGTAAGGGCGCTTTTAAAGATGAAGCACTTAAATGACAACCTTGAGGCAGCAGAGGATGTGATATTTACCCTTGCAAGAACAATTGAGGCGCGGGACAGATACACAGAGGGTCACTGCGAAAGGGTCTCTGACCTCAGTATTACACTTGCAAAAGAGATTGGGCTTTCAGAAAATGACCAGAAGGCGCTTAAAAACGGCGGCATCCTCCATGATATCGGAAAGATTGCCATTGATGAGACTATCTTAAATAAGCCGGGCAAACTGACTCCAGAGGAATTTGAGAAGATGAAGAGCCATCCTGTTAAGGGCGCTGAGATATGCAAGAATCTGAAGACCCTTACAGATGCACTTCCTATTATCCGCTCCCACCATGAAAAATGCGACGGCTCTGGCTATCCTGACGGCCTAAAAAAGGATGAAATACCTGTTATAGCAAGAATAATGGCTATTGTTGATGTGTATGATGCAATAATTACAGACAGGCCGTACAGAAAGGGCCTTCCTCAGGATACTGCAATAAATATCCTAAAAGAAGAGAGCAAAAAG
>JACRON010000259.1 GCA_016214425.1 Nitrospirota bacterium | reverse complement strand
TTTGGCGAGACAACTATCGGCGACAATAATTTTCTTATGGCCTATGTGCATATTGCCCATGACTGCAGGATAGGCAATGATATTATTATTGCCAATTCAGTCGGCCTTGCTGGCCATATAGATATAGGCGACCATGCAATAATCGGGGGCATGACAGGCGTGCATCAATTTGTAAGAATAGGCGCCCATACAATGGTTGGCGCAATGTCTGCCATACCTCTTGATATCCCGCCATATGTAAGCGCATCCGGCATGAGGGCGTCGCTTTACGGACTGAATGTAATAGGCTTAAAAAGGCACGGCTTTTCAGATGAGCTGATAAATAACCTGAAACAGGCTTACAAGATAATATTCAAATCTAAACTGCTTTTAACTGAGGCAATAAAAAAGGTTCGCGGAGAGGTTGTGATGTCAAAGGAATTGGAATACTTTCTCAATTTCTTAGAGACATCAGAGCGGGGAATCTGCAGGTAATGGAAGTAATTGGCCTTATTGCCGGAGACGGCAATTTTCCAATAATACTATCAGACGGTTTAAGGGAAAAGGGAAAGATATAAGGCCTGACATGAGGGCAATAACACTCTATATGAGGCTGAAGGATAGAAAGGATGATTCACTCCTTCTTGGAATAGTGTCGGAATTGGAGAAAGAGGGGATAAAGGTTGATGAGCCAACAAGGTATGTTCCGCACATTCTTGCTGAAAAGGGAGTGATTACAAAAAGGAAGCCAAAGAAAAATGAAATGTCAGATATTGAATTCGGCTGGCCCATTGCAAAGGAGCTCGGAAGGCTTGATATTGGACAGACAGTGGTTGTAAAGGAGATGGCAGTGCTTGCTGTTGAGGCAATTGAAGGCACAGATGCCGCAATCAGGAGAGGCGGCGAGCTTGGCAGGGGCGGGATTGTTGTAATAAAGGTTGCAAAGCCAAAGCAGGATATGCGTTTTGATGCGCCTGTTATCGGCTTAAATACCATCCGCACATTAAAAGAGGCAAAAGCAGCAGCGCTGTGTGTTGAGGCAGGAAAGACCATACTCCTTGAAAAAGAAGAGATGATAAGATTAGCGGATAAGGAAAAGATCTGCATTATTGGAATGTAGGATTATGAAAAAGATTAAAGTTGGCGTTATAGGCGTTGGTTATCTTGGCGAGCATCATGCAAGGGTGTATTCCCAGCTTAAAGGTGTGGAGCTTGTCGGTGTTGTTGATGTAAACAAAAACAGGGCTGATGAGATTGCCAGAAAGATTAATACCAGGGCTTATTATGATTACAGGGATATTATTAAGTTAGTTGACGCTGTAAGCATTGTAGTCCCCACGCGGCTTCATTATAAGATTGCTGATGAGTTCTTGAATAAGGGAGTAGATATCCTGCTTGAAAAGCCCATAACAATAACTGTCAGTGAGGCAGATAAATTAATAAAAAAGGCAAAGGCAAAAAGACTTATCCTTCAGGTAGGCCATATTGAGCGCTACAATTCTGCTGTGATGGCTTTAGAGCCAGTGATAGACAGGCCAAGATACATTGAATCAAGGAGATTCGGGCCCTTTGCAGACAGGGTCTCTGATGTGGATGTCATACTTGATATGATGATACATGATATTGACATAATCTTGAGCCTTGTGGACTCAGACATAAAATCTATTAATGCAACAGGCGTCTCTGTTATGACATCTCATAATGATATTGCCAATGCCCATATTGAATTTACAAACGGCTGTGTGGCAAATCTTACTGTAAGCAGGATGTCAATGGATAAGCTAAGAAAGATTAGCATATACCAGCCCGAGACATATATCACTATTGATTATAAAGAGCAGGAGATTATCCTTCATAAGAGGATATGGAATAGGATAAATAACAGGATGATTCCTGAGATAAGCACTGAGAACATAGATTTAATCAAGGAAGAGCCGCTAAAGGCAGAATTGGCATCCTTTATTGAATCAGTAAAGACAAGAAAAAAACCAATTGTGTCAGGCATTGAGGGCAGGAAGGCACTGGAGGTTGCCCTTAAGGTATTAAAGGATGCGAAGAAAAGGAGATTGCTTTTGGATGAAGATTCAGATGGTGGATCTAAAGGCGCAATATCACGCCATAGAAGATGAGATAGATGCAAAGATAAAGGAGATAATACACAGCACCCATTTTATCATTGGCAGTAATGTAGCAGAGCTTGAGAAGGAGATTGCAGGATATTATAATATTAAACATGCTGTTGCCGTTGCCTCTGGAACAGATGCATTGCACCTGTCTATCCTTGCATGCGGGATTGGAAAAGGGGATGAGGTAATTACAACACCTTTTACATTCATAGCAACTGCTGAGGCAATTACATATACAGGCGCAAGGCCTGTATTTGTGGATATTGATGAAAAGACCTTTAATATAGATGTAAAAAGAATTGAAAAGGCAATAACAAAAAATACCAAGGCGATACTTCCTGTTCATCTCTTTGGCCTTTCTGCAGATATGGAGAAGGTAAAAGAGCTTGCTGTGGAATATAAATTAAAAATAATTGAAGACTGCGCCCAGTCATTTGGAGCAGAATATAAAGGCAAAAAGACAGGGGCATTTGGCAATGCAGGGTGTTTCAGCTTTTTCCCGAGCAAGAATTTAGGCTGTTACGGGGACGGCGGCATGGTTATTGCGAATGATGATTATATGGCAGAGAAAATAAGGATGCTTCGTAATCATGGCCAGAAGGTAAGATACTACCATTCTGTTATCGGCTACAACAGCAGGCTTGATGAGATTCAGGCGGGCATTTTAAGGGTAAAGTTAAAAAGGATTGATGAATATAATAAAAAGAGAAGAGATAACGCCCGTTTATATACTGAGAAATTAAAAGGGAGCAATATTATTACACCCTCTGAGCCTGATGGATATTATCATGTATTTCATCAATTCAGCATAAGGACATCAAAAAGGGATTCAATTCAGAATAGCCTGACTGACGCAGGCATTGCCTTTGCCATCTATTACCCTGTGCCGCTCCATCTGCAGGAATCATATAAAGACCTCGGATATAAAAAGGGCGATTTTCCTGTGAGCGAGGCTGTTGCCTCTGATATTATTTCTCTGCCAATGTATCCTGAGCTTACAGAGGCACAAATTGATGAAGTATGTAGGGTGATAAAGAAAATTTGATTACACAGATTAAGAAACTAATACAAAGATATTAGATTCTATTACATAATAGTGTAGTGTTAATTATTATTAAAATCCCCCTTAATCCCCCTTTTTCAAAGGGGGAAATTCCTTTGTCCCCCTCTTTGGAAAAGAGGGGTTAGGGGAGATTTATTTAACATAAATTATTCTGTTTGTATTAGTAAGCCATCTAAAAGGAGTAATTATAGAAAACAGCAGCAAAAGAATAATGATTGTCGCAGGCGAGGCGTCAGGCGATATTCATGGCGCTAATCTTGCAAAAGAGCTCTTCAAGCTTAAACCTGATTTGAAGATATTCGGCCTCGGCGGCGAGAGAATGCGCGGGGCAGGCGTTGAGACCATTTATGATATTAAAGACACATCTGTTGTTGGCATTACAGAACTCCTGCCGCAGCTTAATTCTATCTGGAGGGTATACAGGGGATTATCAGATGTTATTAAAAAAGAGACACCTGACCTCTTGGTGCTGATAGATTTTCCAGACTTTAACCTCATGCTCGCAAAGGTTGCAAAAAGGGCAGGGGTGCCGATAGTCTATTACATAAGCCCCCAGGTCTGGGCATGGAGAGCAGGCAGGGTAAACAAGATTGCAAGGCTTGTTAAAAAGATTTTAGTAATACTTCCCTTTGAAGAGAAGATATATAAAAAGGCAGGTGTTGAATGCGAGTTTGTAGGACACCCGCTCCTTGATGAGGTTATTCCCCAGCTTACAAAGAATGATGCTGTTAAAAGATTTTGTTTAAAAACAAACAGGCCTGTATTTGGGCTTTTGCCAGGCAGCAGAAGGAATGAGATAAATTTTCTGCTTGAGCCTATACTCGGCGCTGCTGTTCTTATTAAGAACATTGCGCCTGATGCGCAGTTTGTTCTTCCTGTTGCACCAGGCCTTGATTTTGCAAGAATCAAAGAATGCGCAGAGAAGACAGGTTTGCCGATTAGCGTTATTAAAGGCGGCTCTGTTGATGCCATGAACATCTCTGATATGATAATTGTAGCATCAGGCACAACCACGCTTCAGGCAGCTATACTTGGCGTGCCGATGGTTATAATATACAAAATATCTTTGTTAAGCTATTTAATAGGAAAACTTCTTGTGAAGGTAAAGGATATCGGTCTTGTAAATATTGCTGCAGGCAAGAGGATTGTGCCTGAGCTTTTGCAGAAAGATGTAAATCCAGAGAGGATTTTCAGCGCCTTCTGGAATATATACGGCAATCCCAAAAGATATAAAAAGACCAAAGAGGAGCTTAAAAAGGTCAGAATAAAACTTGGAAAAAGCGGCGCTTCAAGAAAGGCCGCTGTTTCTATATTGAAGGCATTATGAATCTATATCTAAGGTTATTAAGATATGCAAAACCTTACTGGCTGAAGCTGTTTATGGCAATTGTATGCACACTGATAGTTTCACTCATGACGCCTGTTCTTTCATATCTTGTAAAGCCTTTCTTAGATGATGTCTTTATAAAAAAAGATGTTGTAATGCTATATACCCTTGTTGCAGCCATGCCTGTGCTGTACATAATAAACGGCTTCTCTGCATACGGACAGTCATTTTTTATGGGATACACAGGCTCAAGGGTATTAATGGATATAAGAAATGACCTCTACGAGCATATTATAAATCTTCCACTGAATGTATATAATGAAAAGTCTACAGGCAAGCTGATGTCAAGGATAATAAATGATGTGGGGTTGATGCAGGGCGCTGTCACCTCAGTTGTAAAAGACCTGCTTCAGCAAAGCATCACCATTATCGGGCTTGTCGGCGTTGCCTTTTATCAGAACTGGAGGCTTGCAGCGATATCAATTTTTGTAATGCCTGTTGCCTTTTATCTTCTTGTTGTTTTAGGCCACCGTCTGAGAAAGATAAGCAAAAAGGGGCAGGAGAGGATTGCAGATATAACATCCATACTGCAGGAGACCTTCTCAAGCATAAGGATTGTAAAAGGCTTTGGAATGGAGAAATTTGAGACAGACAGATTTAAGGAGCATAATAGGGGCTATTTTAATATAACCATAAAAGGCATAAGGGTCTCTGAAATAACATCTCCCCTTATGGAATCTTTGGGCGCCATTGGCGCGGTAGTGGTTGTCTATTACGGAGGAATGAATGTTATAAATAATGAAATGACTGCAGGGACATTTTTTTCCTTTTTGGTTGCAGTCGGTTTTATGTACAGGCCTGTAAAGTCCTTAAGCAAGACAAACAATACATTACAGCAGGCCCTTGCAGCAGCAGAGCGGGTATTTTCAATGCTGGATATGCCTACTGAAAAGAGCCTTGAGAAAAAGGATTCATTAGAGCTTGCCCCATTAAGACAGGAGATACAGTTTAAAGATATCTTTTTTAAATACGGTTCATCTGAGGCTGAGGTATTATCCGGCATTAATCTGACTGTAAAAAAGGGAGAGGTTATTGCCTTTGTTGGAACAAGCGGCGGAGGCAAGACCACGCTTGTAAATCTGATACCCCGTTTCTTTGAACCAACATCAGGCAAGATTCTTATTGACGAGACAGATATAAGGGATGCGTCCCTTGCCTCGCTCAGGGGGCAGATAAGCATCGTCAGTCAGGATGTTATACTCTTTAATGATTCTGTAAGGAATAACATTGCATATGGCAGGGCTGATATTACCCTTGATAATGTAATTGACGCAGCAAAGGCAGCCTATGCACATCAATTCATAACAAAGATGCCCAAGGGATATGATACAGTAATAGGCGAAAGGGGCGTAAGATTATCTGGCGGGGAGAAGCAGAGGATTGCAATAGCAAGGGCAATATTAAAG
>JACRON010000254.1 GCA_016214425.1 Nitrospirota bacterium | reverse complement strand
TGAGACAGACAGGCCTGTTTTTGTAAACAAGGACGGGAAGCGGATTACAACAAGGAGTGTGGCAAGGATTGTTGGGAAGTATGTTAATATGCTTTCTAATGTTGGCCATGTTTCGCCTCACGGCCTGAGGCATACTTTTGCAACGCATTTATTAAATGCAGGCGCTGATCTGCGCTCAATTCAGGAGCTCCTTGGGCACAAGAGCCTCTCAACAACACAGAGATATACGCATCTTGGCATAGATAAGCTGATGGAGGTATATGACAAGGCGCATCCGAGGAGCAAGGCAAAAGGGTAACATACAATAAGTCAGAATCAGATGATAAAAGGATTTTTATATGACAAAGAAAGAGATTGAAGAAGTATATCAAATCATAAAGGAGTACCATGAAAAATATTTAAAAAAGCATGGTGTTAAGCTGCCTCAGTTAAAAAACTCCAAAGGAGCATATACAAAAGATGCGCTTGTTTTGGTTTACCTTGCAAGATTTTATCCAAGCACTGTTACAGCCACAAAACACGAATTGACAGTGTTTATCAGAAATTTTTATCCTGACACCAATGATGTTCAGCAAGCAAGGCATTTAGGGGCGCAAAAAGGATGGTTTATTTCTGCAGGCGGCAGAGATAATGTTCACGTTCATAAATTGGGAGAATATCGCCTGATAACCCTTGAAAGACCGTATCCGCATTTTAAGGGGCATAGAATTGAAACAACAGGCGATTGGGGAATTATAAAACAACAATATGGGAATAGATGCGCTACCTGCGGTTCAGAAGAAGGTAAAAGAAATTTGCAGTATCCAAATACGATTACAAAACTGCAGAAGTCGCACATTGATCCGTTTAAACCATTAACAGAAGGGAATATTTTTCCACAATGCCAGAAGTGCAATCGTGCATATAGAAATTTCTGGGTCTTTGATGAAAGAGGACGGATTAGAGGAATTGCTAATCCTGCAATAATAAAGAAATGCAAAGATGAAATAAAAAGAAAAATTTACAGGATTTTATACAACGAATATAAAGGGGCGAATCCAAATGAGCAATAAATTTATAAATAAAATAATTTGCGGCGATGCTTTGAAAACCTTGTCAATGCTGGAAAGCAAGAGCATTGATTTGGTTTTGACAGACCCTCCGTATTTTTTGGACAAGATGGACAATGGCTGGGATGTAAAAAAAGTAGCGAACATTACAGATTATTGCCATACTATAAAATCACTCCCGCCCGGGATGAAGTTTGACAAAGAGCAGGGGAAGAAATTCTATGACTGGTATTACAAAATTGCTAAGGAAATTTTGAGGGTTTTAAAACCCGGCGGATTTTTCTTTTCATTTTCCAGTCCCAGGTTGTATCACCGGATGGTTTCTGCAATTGATGATGCTGGATTTTTGATACGAGACTGTTTTATTTGGCTTTATACACAAAATCAGCCAAAGGCAATGAGCCTGAATCATTTTATTGATAAATTGAATGAAGATAAAAAAAGCAGAGACAACCTAAAAAAACAGTTGCACGGGTGGAAAACCCCTCAAATAAAATCATGCTTTGAGCCGATTGTAATGGCGCAAAAAGAAACAGAGGGGACTTTTCTGAAAAATTTCAGGAAATATAATGTTGGTTTATTGAACACTCATGTGAAGATCGGTCAGGAGATGTTTCCATCTAATGTAGTTTCAACAGATACAATCAATCAGGTAGTTGACAAATGTTTTTTAATCTCAAAACCAGATAAAAAAGAAAAAGGGAATTTTAATTTGCACAGGACTGTCAAACCATTAAGCTTGTGCGAATATATCATTAGCTTAACGACTTATTCCCAGGAAGCGATTGTCCTTGACCCTTTTACCGGCAGCGGAACTACCTTAGTGGCGGCAAAAAACTTGGGAAGGAAATTTATCGGCATTGATATAAACAAGGAATATATTGAAATAGCCAAAAGAAGAATTAAATCCCTTGAAGCGGATTATCCCATGTACGATGCTGTTGCAGAAGAAAGACAATTAAAGATTTTTGAAAGACCAGTGAAGTATAAGAGACTTGGCAAAGGCAAATTGATGAAAACAGCTTGATAATTATTGAGTGTAGATAAGACATTGACTATTATTAAGTAATCATTTATTGTAAAAAAAGGAGAGACAGATGTTTCACGGCACAACTATACTATCTGTAAGAAGAAATAATAAAGTTGCCATTGCTGGCGACGGTCAGATAACAATGGGCAATACAGTAATGAAAAGGAATGCAAAAAAGATAAGGCGCATGTATAATGACAAGATGCTTGCTGGCTTTGCAGGGACAACTGCAGATGCCCTGACGCTCTTTGAAAAGTTTGAAGGGAAGCTGGAGAAATACAGGGGCAATCTTACCCGCGCAGCAGTTGAGCTTGCAAAGGACTGGAGAACAGACAGGGTGCTTCGCAGGCTTGAGGCGCTTTTGGCTGTTGTTGATACAGAGCACTCTTTTGTAATATCAGGCAACGGCGATGTAATAGAGCCAGAGGACGGGATAATAGCAATCGGCTCTGGCGGACCTTATGCCCTTGCAGCAGCAAGGGCGCTCCTTGCCCATACATCCTTAAACGCAAAGGAGATTGTTCAGGAGGCAATGAAGCTTGCTGCGGAGATTTGCATATATACGAATCAGGAAATTACAGTAGATGAGCTGTGACATTGATTAGATATTTTTTAATTATTATAATTTTTTTATTACAGGCTCACCTCCTATATGCAGAGGATGCAAAGAGTCATTATGACAAGGGTGTGGCCTATTTAATGAACGCAGCGCTTGTTCACACAATAGAAAGGACAGAGCTGATAGACAGCGCTATTTCTGAATTTAAAGAAGCAATAAGGCTTGACTCAAAATATGTTGAGGCATATTATGACTTAGGTATTGCGTATAAGATGAAAGGCAGGGATGATGAGGCAATAAGCTCTTTTAAAAAGGCAATAGAGATTAAACCTGATTTTGTTGATGCAAATTTTCAGCTTGGAGATATATATTATAAAAAGAAACAATATAATAATGCTGTTGCAGAATATAAAAGGATTATTGAGATAGATTCAAAAAAAACTGCTGCGTATGCTAATATTGGCAGGACATATATAGAGATGAAGGATTACAGCAATGCCATTTTGTATCTCAAAAAAGGACTGGAGATAGATTCAGGACACCTTGACTTGCGCTTTTATCTTGGCAATCTTTATTATCAGAAAAAAGAATATGACAAGGCTATTGATGAATATAAAGTAATGTTAAAAGAATTGCCAGAGGACGGCAGGGTTTATTACAGGCTCGGTCTTGCATATAAAGAAAAGGGTCTTTTGGATCTGGCAGAGGATGCCTTTAAAAAGACAATAGAGCAGAGCCCCTTTACTGATGAGGAGGAAAAGGCATTTATAAACCTTTCAGAAATAAAAAAGGAGAAGGAGAAAAAAAGATAAAATGGGATATTTAATACCAAAGCAGATAGTTGAAGAGCTTGATAAATACATAATAGGCCAGCACAAGGCAAAGAGGGCAGTGGCTATCGCCCTTCGCACAAGGTGGAGGAGGCAGCAGTTGTCAGCAGACCTGAGGGATGAGGTGATGCCAAAGAATATTATAATGATAGGGCCTACAGGCGTTGGCAAGTCAGAAATCGCAAGGAGGCTTGCAAGGCTTGTGGATGCGCCATTTCTAAAGGTGGAGGCGTCAAAGTATACAGAGGTCGGCTATGTTGGCAGGGATGTGGAATCCATGGTAAGGGATATAACAGACATTGCTGTTAATTTGATAAGGACGGAAAAGACAGAGGGTGTTCAGGAAAAGGCAAAGATATTGGCAGAGGAGAGGCTTTTGGATATACTCTTTCCCATGCCCCCAAGGTTTGAGCCGCAGGCTGTTCAAGAGGCAGCAGCCGGGCATGAGCCTACAAGAGAGAAGCTCAGAAAACAGCTTAAAGACGGTTCAATGAATGGCAGGTATGTAGAGCTTGAGCTAAAAGAGAAGATAATGCCGGTTGGCGTAATCTCAAATATTGGCATGGAGGACCTTGAGATAAATCTGAAGGAGATGCTCGGCGGCATGTTCCCCGGAAAGAAGAAGAGCAGGAAGGTAAAGGTGCCAGAGGCGCTGGATATACTGATGCAAGAGGAGGCGCAAAAGCTGATTGACATGGATGAGGTGGTTAAAGAGGCGACACTGAGGGTGGAGCAGTCAGGCATTATTTTTATTGACGAGATAGACAAGGTTGCTGGAAGGGAATCAAGGGGAGGGCCTGATGTATCACGTGAGGGCGTGCAGAGGGATTTGCTTCCTATTGTTGAAGGCTCTGCTGTTAAGAC
>JACRON010000253.1 GCA_016214425.1 Nitrospirota bacterium | reverse complement strand
TTATGATTGGCATGCAGGCAGTTATAAATATATGTGTTGTAACCGGGCTTCTGCCCACACAGGGCATACCTTTGCCCTTTGTGAGTTTCGGCGGCTCGTCATTACTGGTGAATATGATGTCAATAGGCATATTAATGAACATAGCAGGGCAGGGGAGAGGATAAAGGTGAGGGGGTATTATGAAGAGGATTATAATTGCAGGCGGCGGTACTGGCGGGCACCTTTATCCTGGGATTGCAGTAGCAAAGGAGTTTCAGAAAAGATATAAAGATATTGAGATACTCTTTGTCGGAACAGCAAACGGCATAGAGTATAGGGTTCTTCCAAAAGAGGGCTATAGATTGGAGACTATAAGGATAGCAGGTTTTATTGGCAAAGGGCTTTTGAAAAAAATAGCGACGCTATTTATGATACCTTTTAGCATAATAGATTCTTTCAGGATACTAAGCAGTTTTAAGCCGCAGTGCGTAATCGGCGTTGGAGGCTATGCATCAGGCCCCCTTGTTTTATCAGCGGCTTTTATGAGGATACCAAATGTGATATTAGAGGAGAATGTTGTGCCAGGCGCAACAAACAGGCTCCTTTCATACTTTACAAAAAAGGTTGCTGTTGCATTTGAAGATACAAAGAGATTCCTGCGAAAGGGCGCGGATGTTGTGGTTGTTGGAAATCCGATTCGCGAAGAGATATATAAGAAGCTCAGACATAAATCAGACAGATTTACAATCCTGATATTCGGCGGAAGCCTTGGCGCTCATACAATAAATATGAAGATGGCAGAGGCTGTTGATTATTTAAAAGAGTTCAAAGAAAAAATCAAGATTATACATCAGACAGGGGATGCTGATTACAGCCTTGTAAAAGATGCCTATGATAAGGCAGGTCTTAATGCTGATGTAATGCCTTTTATATATGATATGGCAACAGCGTATGCTAATGCAGATTTAATCATCTCCCGTGCAGGCGCAACTACTGTTGCAGAGCTTACAGCATGCGGAAAGGCAGCTATATTAATTCCCTTTCCCTTTGCAACGCATAATCATCAGGAGATGAATGCAAGGGCTCTGTCAGAGTCTGGCGCAGGAGAGATGATGCTTAATAAGGATTTAAGCGGGAGGATTTTGGCAGAGAGGATAATCTATTATTTAAATAACAGGCAGAAGATAGAGGAGATGGAGAAAAAGAGCATAGGTCTTGGAAAAAGGGATGCTGCACATAGGATGGCAGACCTGTGCGAGGGATTGGTTTCTTATGTTTAAAAAAATCAAACATATTCACTTTGTAGGCATCGGCGGTATCGGTATGAGCGGCATTGCAGAGGTGTTATTAAACCTTGGGTATAAGGTGAGCGGCTCTGATATGAACTTGTCAGACACAACAAAGCATCTTAAGGATATCGGGGCTGTTATCTACAATGGCCATTCAGCGTCTAATATAGAGAGCGCTGATGTTGTAGTTATCTCATCAGCAGTATCGCAGGAAAATGAAGAGGTGAAGGCTGCAAAGAAACTGCTCATCCCCGTCATCCCAAGGGCAGAGATGCTTGCAGAGCTGATGAGGCTGAAATACGGCATTGCAGTGGCAGGCGCGCATGGAAAGACAACAACAACATCTATTATTGCAACTGTCCTTGCCCGCGGCAATATTGATCCTACAGTTGTTATAGGAGGAAAGCTGAACAGTTTTGGCACAAATGCAAAGCTTGGCCAGGGGGACTTTCTTGTTGCAGAGGCGGATGAGAGCGACGGCTCATTCTTAAAATTATCGCCTACTATTGCTGTTGTAACAACCATTGATGAGGAGCATCTTGATTATTACAAAAACCTTGATGCAATCAAGAAGGCATTTTTGAGTTTTGTAAATAAGGTGCCATTCTACGGCCTTGCTGTTTTGTGTCTTGATGATAAAAATATTCAGGATATCATCCCGTCAGTGGAAAAGAGGTATGTTACATACGGGTTCAGCGCTCAGGCAGATTTTGCTGCAAAGGATATTGAGCTAAAGGGCTTTGAATCAAGCTTCAAGGTAATTAACAGAGGCAAAGAATTAGGAAGGTTTATACTAAAGATGCCTGGCCTTCATAATGTCTACAATGCCCTTGCTGCTGTTGCAGTGGGGCTTGAGCTTGAGATAAATATGGACGCTATTAAAAAGGCATTTGCAGAATTCAGCGGCGTGCAGAGGAGATTTCAGGTCAAAGGCGAAATAAACGGCGTCATGGTTGTGGATGACTACGGCCACCATCCTACAGAGATTAAGGCAACGTTAGCTGCAGCAAAGTCAGGATGGGATAAGAGGACGATTGTAATATTCCAGCCGCATCGATATACAAGGACAAAGGACTTGATGAAGGATTTTGCAACTGCATTTTATCAGGCAGATGTATTGATATTAACAGATATATATGCAGCAGGTGAAACTCCAATAGAGGGTGTAACAGGCGAGAGATTGTATGAAACAATAAAAGGGCATGGACATAAGGAGGTGATGTTCATCAAAAATAAGAATGAAATCCCGGACTATGTTCTAAAGATGCTTAAGAAGGATGATATTGTTATTACACTGGGTGCAGGGGATGTCTGGAAGATTGGCGGTGAAATAGTTGAGAGGATTCAGGGACAGAAACGATAATATTAATATAAAGGAGTTTAAAAAAAGATTATCTTCCATTAAAGGGGAGATAAGATACGGAGAGCCTATGAAAAATCATACCTCGTTTAAGATTGGCGGTCCTGCGGACATAATGGTGTTCCCTCAGGACCTTCAGGATCTTGCGAACCTCCTTCATGTTGCTGATGAGGAGAAGGTCTCTCTTTTTATCCTCGGCAAGGGGACGAACATACTGGTAAAGGACGGTGGGATAAGAGGGATAGTGGTAAATCTCCAGAGATTTGACAAGATTATGATTGAATCCGAAAATGAAGAGGGAGAGACAGTAGTTTTTGCAGAGGCTGGAGTTAATCTTTCAAGGTTATTGAATTTTACAGCTTCGCACAACCTTACCGGCCTTGAGTTTACCGCAGGGATTCCAGGCAGTGTCGGCGGCGCCGTATTTATGAATGCAGGCTCATTTGACGGCGAGATAAAGGATGTTTTAAAGCAGGTTCG
>JACRON010000012.1 GCA_016214425.1 Nitrospirota bacterium | reverse complement strand
TCTGAGAGATGCGTCGGCTGCACACTGTGCGAGGCATACTGTCCGTCAAAGTGCATTACAGTTGTCAGCTCTGGCGCTGAGTATGACCCTATGAAGAGGTATGCAAGTTTTTATCAGATAGATGTCAGGAGATGCTTGTTCTGCGGCTATTGCGTTGATGCGTGTCCTGTAGAGGCGCTGGCAATGACAAAGAGGTATGAGCTTTCGCAATATGAAAAAGAAACGATTGTTATGACAAAGGAAAAACTTCTTGAGATTGGCGATGAAGACTATCCATGGAGGAAGGATTGATACTTAATCTCTTATTCTTTTATTTCGCAGCAGTGATTGTAATAAGCGCGCTCTTTGTAATAATAAAAAGGAATGCATTCCATAGCGCTATTGCGCTTTTGGTTACACTCATCCATATTGCAGGGATATTTGTATTGCTAAACTCTGAATTCCTTGCTGCTGTTCAGATACTTGTCTATGCTGGAGCTATATTGGTAATGATTATATTCGTCCTTATGTTCTTAAATGTTACACAGAGATACAGGATGTTCAACAGGCAGAAGTTTATTGCCTTCTTAATAGGCATTGTCCTTTTTGTGGAGGTGTTATATATAATTGCCCGCTCTGCAATTAAAGGGCCAAAGGGAGAATTTAGTATTGCGAAGATACTTTCAGAAGGCAATACACAGGCAATTGGAAGGATACTTTATACAGACTATCTTTTTCCCTTTGAGGTGGCATCGTTAATATTATTAGTTGCAATGATAG
The DNA here is from genome assembly GCA_016214425.1 of Nitrospirota bacterium. Classification (GTDB taxonomy): domain Bacteria; phylum Nitrospirota; class CAKKRA01; order 9FT-COMBO-42-15; family 9FT-COMBO-42-15; genus 9FT-COMBO-42-15. The sequence goes on along the minus strand of JACRON010000012.1, from coordinate 2,260 downwards.
GGGCAATTGTTTTAGCAAAGAAGGAGATATAAAAAAGAGAGATGCGGGGAATCGGAGAACCGTTTCACCGATTCATTAGTTTCTTTGAGTAAATGAGGTTACTATGATACCTTTACATTATTATTTAATACTTGCTGCAATATTGTTCATAATAGGCATGATTGGCGTGCTTGTGAGGAGGAATTTTCTTACAGTGCTTATGTCAATAGAGCTTATGCTAAATGCTGTTAATATCAATTTTGTTGCTTTTGCGCACTATATGGATTCTATGACAGGAAGAATCTATGTATTCTTTATTATGACTGTTGCAGCAGCAGAGGCTGCAATCGGACTTGCAATATTGATTTCTGCATACAGGAATACAGGCACAACCTTTATTGATGAGATAAGCTCCATGAAGGGATAGGTAAACAGTTTAACCATTAAAAAAATGGCTAAACTTCAATGCAAAATGAAAATTTTAAAATGCAAATTTTAAAATTAAAAAGTTTTTTCTAATTTTTCATTTTGCAATTTACAATTTTCAATGATGTTTAGCAGTTTACTCTAAACTGCTAAACAGTTACAGGGATAGGATGATGCAATACTATATATTAATACCATTGCTGCCATTGGCAGCATTCATAATCAACGGCGTGTTTGGGAAAAGGTTTTTTGAGCACAAGAGCCATTATGTCTCTATTGCTGCTGTTGCTATATCATTTATCCTGTCTGTAAAGACCCTCTTTGATGTAAAAAACGGCGCAGTAATAAACATGCATGTCTATACATGGATATCCTCAGGCAACTTTAATGTCTCTATCGGCATGCTGATTGACGGCTTAACTGCGACGATGCTTATTGTTGTTACAACAGTAAGCCTTCTTGTCCATATATATTCTGTTGGATATATGCACGGCGATGAGGGCTATAACAGATATTATGCGTATCTTCCTTTATTTACATTCTCAATGCTTATGCTTGTTATGGCAAACAACTTTCTACAGTTGTATGTGTTCTGGGAGGCAGTCGGTTTATGTTCATACTTCTTAATAGGCCACTGGTATTATAAGAAATCAGCATCAGATGCAGCTAAAAAGGCATTTGTTGTAAACAGGATAGGCGACTTTGGCTTTGGCCTTGGCATTATTGTTGTCTTCTTTGTATTTGGTTCATTGGATTATTCATATATCTTTGCCAATGCACAGAAGCATCTTGGCGAGACTATTGCCTTAAGCCTCTTTGGAAAAGAGATAATAATAAGCGTCATTGCCTTAATGGCGCTGCTGCTCTTTACCGGCGCAATGGGTAAATCTGCACAGATACCGCTTCATGTATGGCTTCCTGATGCAATGGAGGGTCCGACGCCTGTCAGCGCGCTCATTCATGCTGCTACAATGGTTACCGCAGGGGTATACATGGTGGCAAGATTAAATCCCATTTTTAGTCTTTCACCAATGGCAATGGAGGTGGTAGCAGTAATCGGCGCCCTGACAGCCATATTTGCTGCAACCATTGCATTGACGCAAAATGATATTAAAAGGGTTTTGGCATATTCCACAGTTAGCCAGCTTGGCTATATGTTCCTTGCTTGCGGCGTCGGCGCATATGCAGCAGGGATTTTCCATCTTACAACCCATGCATTTTTTAAGGCGCTCCTTTTCCTCGGCTCAGGCTCTGTTATCCATGCTATGGCAGGCGAGCATGATATGAGAAAGATGGGAGGCCTATATCCGCACATGAAGACCACTGCAATCACCTTCTGGATTGCATCCCTGGCAATTGCAGGAATACCGCCCCTTGCAGGCTTCTGGAGCAAGGATGAAATACTCCATGAGGTATTCAAGGGCGGCCATACCATGCTTTATGTTATCGGCATTTCCACCGCGCTTTTAACAGCCTTTTACATGTTCAGGCTGATATTTATGACCTTTCATGGAAAGTCAAGGGTTGATAAGCATGTTGCAGAGCATCTGCATGAATCGCCTGCAGTGATGACATATCCCCTGATTATATTAGCTGTGCTTTCAATAATAGCTGGCTTTATCGGCTATCCTCCTGAACATGGATTTATACATAAGTTATTAGGCCCTGCTGTTGGCGAGGTTGTCTCGCATATTCCAGACAGCAAGATAGACGAGGTTGCATTTAATGCAATGAATCCTGTTGGCCTGGCGCCGAAGGTACATATTGATGAAAAGATATTAATCGGCATTGCTATATCAGTAGCAACAGCAGGGATACTCCTATCATGGCTGATGTATCTGATAAGAACAGGCAT
>JACRON010000252.1 GCA_016214425.1 Nitrospirota bacterium | reverse complement strand
GGGGCTTCCATTCCTTGCGCCAATCAGGACATCCGGCTCCTTTTCATTTATCACGCCGATTGCAAATGAGCCCTCAACCTCTTTTAATGCCTTTCTCACTGCAATCTCAAGCTTATTCCCCTCTTTTACAAACTTATTTACAAGATGGCATATAACCTCTGTATCTGTCTCTGAAGTAAACTTGCAGCCCTCTTTCATCAAACGATTTTTTAACTGGATGTAGTTTTCAATAATCCCGTTGTGGACAACAACAATGCCTCCTGCCCTGTGCGGATGTGCATTCTCCTCTGACGGCCTGCCATGCGTTGCCCATCTTGTATGGCCAATGCCGAGCATGCCTTTCAGGCCTTTGCCTTCAAGCGCTGATTCAAGGTTCTTTAGCTTGCCTACGCTGCGTTTTATTTCAAGCTTGCCCTCTTTATTTACTATTGCAATGCCAGCAGAGTCATAACCCCTGTATTCAAGCCTCCGCAAGCCGTCAACAATTATAGGGACTGATTCTTGTTTTCCGATGTAGCCGACGATACCGCACATAATGTTCTCCTCTAAAAATTAGGCTATTTATGTTAAATAAATCTCCCCTAACCCCTCTTTTCCAAAGAGGGGAACACACCCCTTTATCCCCTCTTAATAGAGGGGAAAGTTTCCCCCTTTGAAAAAGGGGGATTAAGGGGGATTTTAAAATTAATTGACGCTACATTATCATGTAACGGGATTTATTGTGTTTGTATTAATTAACTCTTTGACTGCCTCTCCCTCTTCTTCCTTGCCCAGCCCTTTTTGCTTATCTGCTTTGTCCTGCTTATGACAAGCGAGTCAGCAGGGACATCCTCTGTTACAGTTGTTCCTGCTGCAACAATAGCGCCCTTGCCTATCTTAACAGGCGCTATAAACTGGACATCGCTTCCAACAAACACATTGTCTCCAATCTCTGTCCTGTGCTTTTTAAAGCCGTCATAATTGCATGTAATAGTGCCTGCGCCTATGTTCACATTCCTGCCAATGGATGAGTCTCCAAGATATGTAAGATGATTTGCCTTAGCGCCATCCATTAAAACACTCTTTTTTATCTCAACAAAGTTGCCTATCTTAACACCCTTGCCAAGTTCTGTATACGGCCTTAAATGCGCAAATGGGCCAACAGAAGCCCTGTCCCCTATCTTGCTCTCTTCAATCAGGCAGGAGTCTTTTATTTTAACCTCACTGCCTATCTCTGCATCAATTATCCGTGAATTGGGAAATATTGTGCAGCCCTCGCCTATTTTTGTCTTACCACAAATAAAATTGTTTGGATAGATTATTGTATCCCTGCCTATCTCAACAGTGTCATCTATAAATGTTGTCTCAGTGTCAATGATTGTAACGCCGTTTAACATCCATCTGTCATTTATCCTCTTTCTTATAATCTTCTCTGCCCTCGCAAGCTCAAGCCTTGTATTTATGCCCATTACCTCATCTGAATCTTTTGCCTTAACAGCATTTATCTCAAGCCCCCTCTTAGCTGCAATGCCGATGATATCTGTTAAATAATATTCACCCTGTGTATTGTTCGGCTTAATCTCTGAAAGCGCATTAAACAAAAACTCCTTGTCAAAGGCATAGATGCCTGTATTAATAAGCATTATCTTTTTTATTGTTTCAGACGCATCCTTCTCTTCTACAATCCTCTCTACCTTTCCATTTGCATTTATAATAACCCTTCCATAGCCATAGGGATTATCTATCTCTGTTGTTAGGATTGCAACCCTGCTGCCTTTTGATTTATGGCTTTTAATCAATTCACTGATGGTTTCTTTTTTAAGAAGCGGCGTATCACCACTTAATACAATCACTGTGTCGTTGAAATTATTCAATGCATTCTTTGCCTGCATGACTGCATGGCCTGTGCCTTTCTGCTCCTTTTGAATGGCCCAGTTAACATCATAATCAGAAAATGTATCTTTAACCTTTTCAGCCTGATGGCCAATAACAGCAACAATCTTTTCAGGCTTTAAGGACTTTGCAAGGTCAAGGGTATATGCGAGCATGGGCATCCCTGCCAATGGATGAAGTATCTTCACAAGATTAGACTTCATCCTTGTCCCAAGCCCTGCTGCAAGGATTATGATTGATATGCCTTTCATCCTACCCCTTCTTCTTCTCAGGCGGCGTAATAATGCCGCATGATATAATCATCTTCATACCATCCTCAACCTTCATGTCAAGGGGAATTACATCAGCCTCAGGCACTAATAACAAAAAACCTGCTGTTGGATTTGGCGTTGTCGGCACAAAGACATTCAGCACCTTCTCCTTTGTCTTATCCTGAACCTCGCCCTTAGAAGTGCCTGTAACAAAACCGATAGTATGCACGCCTTTTCTTGGATACTCAATCAGAACCACCCTGCTGAAATTTCCGCTCCCCTGCATGGAAAAGGAATCAACAATCTGCTTTAATGCAGAATATATACTGCTTACAACTGGAACCTTTTTTAAGAGCCTCTCCCACAGGTCTAATAATTTTTTGCCTATGAAATTCGCTGTAAGGAGGCCTATTAAAAAAATAAAAATAAGCAGGGTGATTATACCAAGTCCTGGTATATAGAACTCAGGGAAATGGCTGCTTGCATAATCACCGAGGAGGTTCTCCATTGATGTTAAAAGCGTCTTGAAAATCAGATATGTGCCCCAAATAGGGGTGATAACAAGGATACCTGTAATCAGGTACCGTTTGATATGGCCTTTTATCTTGGTAATCATTATTATTAGCGGTTAATTTATAAATTTCCTTTGATTTCTGCATACATATAATACTAATTTATTTGACTTTTTGCAAGCGCTTTATTGAAAAAAATAGGACTTTAGGCTATAATTAAATAATAGTTATGGAGGTAGTTATATGCTCTTGCAAGAGCTTATTCTTTCTAATATCAGAAACTTTACAAAATTAAAAAAGATAGACTTTTCAAAGGGATTTAACATAATCATAGGCGACAACGAATCTGGAAAGACCACTATTTATGACTCTATCCTCTCTGTCCTGTTTGGCAGCTTCTATCCTGAAAGCAAAAACCTGATTTGCGAAGGACAGCAGGAATGCAAGGCTGCCTTAACATTTAAAGACAAAAAGGGCGGCACCTACAGGATTATAAGGGACTTCACGAGGGACAAGGCAAATCTCTTTAAGCTGGACTCTTCAAACAATTTTATAATAATAAATAAAAATAAGGATATGATATACCAGATGCTGTCATCCGATATAGTTGGTCTTAAAGAGGACGAATATATATATCTCTTTTCATTAAAATATCCACTTTATATATCAACGAATGGCGCTTACAAGGCAGAAGAAGAGAAAATGGCTATCATTGATGAAACACCAGCAATAGAGAAATTGGAAGGCATTGAAGGCAATGCCGATTGGTCAGAATCAGGCGCAGAAACAGAATCAATAGACAGAATAAAAAATGATGAGGAGCTTGCCTTTAAAGAAAAAAGACTCAATACCTTAAAAGAGGCATTGACAAAGGTAGACCAATTATCTAAGATAGAGTACAAAATTGACGAGGTTCAGAACAAACTCTCTGATACAAAGAAGAGATTAGAGTCTCTAAGCATTGCTGAAAAGGAATTAGCCCAGAATATAAACGGTCTTGAGTCGCTTAAATCATTTTCAGAGCTTCCTGCAAATATTAATATAGATGAGCTGATTGACAGCTATGAAAAAAAGGAGATTGAAAAAGCAAAGGAGCTTGAAGAGGTCAGGGAGGAATTAGAGCTCCTGAAAGAACGGAGGGATTTAATACCAAATAAGCCTGTATTTCAGAATCCCTTTCTTATAGCCGGCGCTGTTTTAATTACTGCCTCTCTGTTTTCAGTAATATCCTTTAATCTGACAGATATATTTCAGATACTTTTCTTTGTTGGATTTTTTGGGGGAGCGGTCTCTATTGCCTTTGCTATATATAATGATTCTCAAAACAGCAGCAAAAGGAAAGAACTTGATTTAAAGATAAATAATATAAATAAACAACTGAATGATAAAGGCGCAAGATACGGAAAGGAGGACGCGCAATTTCAGGAAATCTTAAAGAAGACTTCATCAGGCAATGCCCAGGAACTGGGTTCAAGATATAAAAAATATCAGGAGCTCTTGCAGCAAAAAGAGTTCTTAGAAGAAAAAAAGAAAAGGTTATTGGAGGATAAAGAGAGGGAAGAAATAGAAGGGGAGTTTAAACAGTTACAAAAGGAAAAGGCAGAATTAGATGCAAAGGTGCAGGGATATATTGGTTTATCAACAGATATTTATGATATACAGGCAGAGATAAAGAAGATAGAAAAGGAGATAAGGGAATATAAGGGAACTGGGAAGGCAGAATTACAAAAGCCCGCCTCATACAAAACACATAGCATTGAAACTACGCGATGTGCTGAGCATACAGAGATTATAAACTGGCAGATATTGGAGAAGATACTTGGCAAAGACCCCAGAGACCTGCTCCCCATTATTGAGAGCAAGACAAAGATGTACCTTCAGAGATTAACGCTCGGAAGATACAGCGGATTAAATATCAATAGCGGAATATATCTGACTGCCAAAGAAAAGAATAAAAAGGCTGAGCTAAATAAATTAAGCAAAAGCGTGATAGATCAGGTATACCTTGCCCTGCATTTTGCACTAACATCCATACTTTCTGCAAAACATCCTTTCCCTTTCCTGATTGACGACCCGTTTCTCACCTTTGATCCGCAGCGAGAGGCAATTGCTGTGGAAATATTAAGAGAAATGGGAAAGGACAATCAGGTCATATTTCTATCTTCCCACAAATCCCAGAAAACCGGGGATAATGTGATACAGTTGTAAGAAAGAAAGGGTTTATAATTTAGTGTTCATGTAGAGGCAACCCCCTGTGGTTGCGCACCATGAGGGCTAACCATTTTGTCATTGCGAGGCGAAGCCGAAGCAATCTCAAAAGCGAGATTCCTTCGCTACGCTCGGAATGACAAATGAAAATAAAAAACAATGAAAAATAAAGGTCTTTTTATAACCTTTGAAGGCATAGAGGGCTGCGGCAAGACAACGCAAATGAACCTTCTGTCTGATTATCTAAAGAAAGAGGGATTCTCTGTTTTAAAGACAAGGGAGCCAGGCGGCACAAGGATTGGTGAAAAGATAAGGGATATCCTCCTCAATCCTGATAATAAAAAGATGGCAAAAGAAACAGAAATACTTCTTTATGGCGCAAGCAGGACACAGCATATAGAAGAAATTATAAAGCCTGCGTTAAAATCGGGTAAGATTGTGTTATGCGACAGATATACTGACTCTACGCTTGCATATCAGGGCTTTGGAAGGAATATGGGAATCTCATTTATTAAAAGGGCTTGCCGATTGTCTCTTGGGACTATTCAGCCTGATTTGACGATTCTTCTTGATTTGGATGTTAAGGCAGGACTTGACAGGATAAAAAACAGAAAGGGCGGTAATGACCGCATTGAAAAGGAGAAAATCGCCTTTCATAACAGGGTAAGAAAGGGCTATCTTAAGCTTGCAAAGGCATCAAGGGAAAGGATAAAGATCGTAAAGGCAGATAAAGAAATAGACGAGATACAGAAAGAGATTAAAGATATTGTAATAAGAAAATTGTATAGAAAAAAATAGACTATGGGATTTAATGCTATCATAGGCCATGAAAAAATAATTGGCCGCTTAAAGAAGGCGCTGGAAAAGAACGAATTCGCCTCTGCCTATCTTTTTTTTGGTGATGAGGCAATCGGCAAGAAACTTACTGCAATAAACTTTGCAAAGGCAATGAACTGCCTTACTCATGCAACAGAT
>JACRON010000011.1 GCA_016214425.1 Nitrospirota bacterium | reverse complement strand
TTTGGCGGCATGAATGAGCTTGTTATAGAGGCAAAACTTGAAGATTTGCTTAAAATCGCAAAATAAAATTCTACCCTATTGACAGATATAAAATTGGGAGTATAATAATTTTTCATTGCACCTTATTGTCATTCCTGCGAAAGCAGGAATCCAGAGCAATAAATAAAAAAAATGGATTCCGCATTCCTGAATCAAGTTCAGGACAGGCGAATACTGACCTGAAAAAACAGGTAGAGACCTTAAAGGCTGATAAGGGCAAGTCAGATGCACAGGTAAAGGACCTTTCAGCAAAGGTTGAGGCACTGACAAAGGAAAATGCAGACCTGAAGGCAAAACCTGCTGCAAAGGCACCAGCAAAAGCACCTGCAAAAAAGAAGTAATGATTTTTAGTTTTTCTATTTTAGGGAGGAAGGTATAGGGCAGTCTTTAATTAGGCTGCCCTATATTTTTTGTGTTGACACAAGTTGCAATATAATGTTAATTCTTAAGTTCATTACCCTTTTAGCCATTCCTGCAAGTTCATTCTAATACTAAGCAGATGTCCATATAGTTATTGACAAGCACACAGTAGTTAGTTACAATGTAACTATGAAAATAAGTCAGCTTCTGTGGGATGAGGAAACCGTCTATCATATTGCGAGGCATGGTGTCGCTCCAATTGAAGTTGAAGAGGCAGTTTTTGAAGGCAATTCTATTATACTAAAAGGCAGGGATGGGAGATATATTGTGCTATCCAGAACTGCCTCGGGAAGATATCTGACTGTTGTAGTAGCCTTTAAATTAAAGGGCAGGGTTAAAGTGATAACTGCAAGGGATATGGATGAAAAGGAACGAAGGTATTATCAGAGGAGGGGTAAATAAAGATGAAAAAGATACCAAAGTTTAAGAGCCTAAAAGAGGAAAGAGATTTCTGGGATACTCATAGCGCTGCAGATTATCTCAAGGAGCTCAAGGGAACAAGTGAAATTGTTTTTGAGAGGCATCCCCTGAAGAGAAATTTCCAGATGAGGCTTGATGAGGCTACAATTAATAAACTGAAGAAGCTTGCTAAGGCAAAGGGAGTTGATGTTTCAACCTTAATAAGGAACTGGATAATGGAGCATCTTGATAAAGAGCTAAAAATTGCATAGGTCATTAATTTCAAAATGGAAATTGAGGAAGAATTGAACACCTATCATTGACATAAAACAAGAAAGCTTAAATAAACAACCGTCTTGATGGCACTGCCCATATTTCTGGTTCAGACAGCTTTTTGATTTCATTTCCTTGATAAATAACAAGTCCGCCGAGCCATTTCTTTTTGAGGGCGGATGCGATCTCTTTCATTGGCCTAATGTCAGAAGGAGCGAGCATCACACGGCCTTTTATTTCTATTCCGATAAAGCCATTTTCTGTGCTTAAGAACAGGTCAAGCTCAAGCCCCGACCGTGTCCTGTAAAAGAACATCTCCACATTCCTCTGGGTTGTTTTTATCCATTTAAAGATTTCATTGATAACCATTGTCTCATAGACCTCTCCTGAGAATTCTCCCCTCTGGCCGCTCAGCCGCCTTAAAAGACCGATGTCGAGCCAATATAGCTTTGGCGTTTTTATCACAGAACTTGTAATATTCTTGTAATACGGCTGAAGGAGCATGACCTGATAGGAGAGCCTGAGATATTCAAGATACCTGCGTGCAGTGTCAACGCTTACTGAGGCATCACGGCTGAGTTCTGAATAATTCAATAATTTGCCTGACCGCAATGCAGAAAGCCTCTGGAATTTGGTGAAAGGAGCGAGGTCATCCAGCCTCGCCATATCAGAGAGGTCCCTTTCCAAATAGGTATATTCATAATCCTTCAGCCACTTCCACCTTTCATCATCTGATAAGGGAAGCAATGCAGGCATGCCTCCCCACTTGAGCATATATTCTTCTGCAGCGCAGGCATTGCTTTCTTCAATGCCGAGGAGAATAGGAGAGGCCTTCCTAAATATATTATCAAATGATTTGCCTGAGAATATACTGTCAAGGAGGGGTGGTTTTACCTCTGCCGCATAATCCTCTGCATGGATTTCGCTCATGAGCAGAGGCCACAATTCAAATATTACCACCCGGCCTGCCAGCGATTCCCTTATCCTTTTTAAAAGCAATATCTGGCTTGAACCAAGTATCAGGCTGAAGGAGATGCCCTCTTCATCAAAGGCATATTTTACCTTTTCAAAGACAACGGGCTCCTTCTGTGCTTCATCAAGGACAGCATTGCCGACAGCCTTTGCCCATGCCGGTGTTGCAATATTTCTGAGTATCTCACGGTTTTCAGGCGCATCAAGATTGATATAGCGCAGCTCAGGATATTTTGCCTTTGCGAGGGTTGTCTTTCCTGTCTGCCTTGCGCCTGTTAGCACAATTAGACGCCTCTTGCTTGAAGGCGGCAGATAATCTGATAAAAACCTATATTTCTGCATATTTTCGCCTCTTGTCGTATAATATACAGTAAAATTTACGATTATGCAAGAAGAAAATTAGAAATGATTTATGCTCTTGTAGCAACAAAAAATAATGGGTATGTAGATGACGTTGGTGTTGAATATGAAACATAAGCTAATCTCATAGGGTGAAAATTTCTTGACAGAAAACCTAATAAAATGTTAATTTTACAATCCATCTGAAAGGTTCTGGCAGTTGATGCAGACCCGGATGCAAATCTTGCATCTGCCCTTGGTGTGTCTAAAGAAGATGTTGAAAAGATTGCGCCCATTGCATCAATGGCAGATTTGATAGAGGAGAGGACAGGCGCAAAGGTCGGCTCAATAGGCGGCATCTTTAAACTAAACCCAAAGGTTGATGATATACCTGACAAAGCGAGTTTTAAACTTGATGGCATAAAGCTTATTGTGATGGGAAAATCAAAAGAGGGCGGCGCTGGCTGCTACTGCCCTGAGAATGTCTTTTTGCGGAGATTGATACATCACCTTGTCTTGCAAAGGGATGAGGTGGTTATAATGGATATGGAGGCAGGCATAGAGCACTTAACAAGAGGGACTACAAGCGGTGTAAATGCCTTTATAGTGGTTGTTGAGCCTGGGCAGAGGAGCCTGCAAACAGCAGGCAGTGTAAAGGCGCTTGCCACTGACATTGGTGTTAAGAAGGTGATGGTTGTTGGAAACAAGATTCATTCTGATTCTGACAAGGAGTTTATAAAGAATGCCCTTCCTGATGCAGAGGTAATAGGATTTATATCATTTAATCAGGATATTATTAAGGCGGATTTAGAAGGAAGAACAGCTTATATTCCGGGAAGCAAATTGGTTGAAGAGGTAAAGGCAATAAAGGAGAATCTTGACAGGAGATATTGATATAAAGGAGAGAAAAAAAAGGCTCAGAAAAGAGATAATAGATAAAAGGAATAATCTGTCTATTACTGAAAGATTTGACGCAAGCAAAAGGATAAAGGACACGCTCTATAGCCTCCCTGAATTTAAGGATGCAAAGAGGGTTCATTTTTTTGTTTCATTTGGCAGCGAGGTGATTACCTCTGAGATGATAAAGGATGCAATCAAGATGGGCAAGTCTGTGGTTGTCCCATTTGTAGATAGGGAAAAGAAGGAGCTGAGGCTTTCTGAAATAAAGGATTTCTTCAAAGAGCTTGAAGCAGGCTACTGGGGAATATTAGAGCCCAAGAAGGAATACAGGAGAGAGGCTTCAATTGATGATGTGGATTTAATGGTTATGCCCGGTGTTGCCTTTGATGAAAAAGGGCACAGGCTCGGCTATGGCATGGCATTTTATGACAAGCTCCTGTCATCAAGGAAAAGGAATATGCCTCTGATAGCAATTGCCTTTGATATGCAGGTTGTAGATGATGTGCCTTGTGAGAGGCATGATATTTTGATAGATAAGGTAGTTACAGAGAAGAGGGTGATAGATGTAAAAGAAGGGCTAAAGGCTAAGGGCTAAAGGCTGAGGGTAAAGTGGATAAGAAAAAGATTGAAAAAGGCGTCCAATTAATAATAGAAGGCATTGGCGAAGACCCTGATAGGGCTGGTCTGAAAGAGACACCCTCTCGTGTTGCAGAGATGTATGAGGAGATATTCTCCGGCATTTCTACTCCGACAAACACACTCTTAAAGCCCATATCAGGCATTAAGCATGACGAGATGGTGCTGATTAAGAATATCCATTTTTATTCCATGTGTGAGCATCATCTGCTCCCATTTTTTGGAAGGGCGCATATTGCATATATACCAAGCGATGGAAAGATTGTCGGCATAAGCGACCTTGCAAAGGCGCTTGAGGTGCTTGCAAAGAGGCCGCAGATACAGGAGCGGCTTACCAAAGAGCTTGCTGATTTGCTCGTTGCAAATCTAAAGCCCAAAGGCGCTATGGTTGTTATTGATGCAGAGCACCTCTGCATGTCAATGCGCGGGGTAAAAAAGCCTGATGCAAAGATAGTAACATCAGCAGTAAGAGGCATCTTCAGGACAAGGGAATCAACAAGGCTTGAGATGCTTGAGCTGATAAAAAAGGAGATGACATGATTGCACAGATTTTGAAATACGATTACACAGATTTAAAATTGCAGATGTCTTTTAATCGGTGTAATCTGTGTAATCAAGTTTTTTCAAGGGAATCAATATGACCAAGATAAAAAAAGAGGGTCAGGAACCGTCATTAGACCAGCAACGAGGCCAGAGGACTGCGATAATGGCAATAAGAAGATGGCTTCTGATAATGGATGATATTGTCCATGTGATTGTGGCAATAGCGCTCCTTGGCGCTGCAATAATGATGATACTTTATACTATAACACCAATAACACCAATGAATCTTCGCTTTATAAAGATTCAATCGGTTTTAGATGTTATTAACGATGTCCTCCTTGTTTTGATTATCATGGAGGTTTTATGGACAGTTCTCCGTTATCTAAAGAGGCAGAAATTTTCGTTAAATCCATTTTTAGCTATTGGCATAATATCAAGCATCAGACGCATACTCGTCATCGGCGCCCAGATGTCCATAGGAGAAATGCACGACCTTGAGAAGGTTAAGGTTCTGTTTATAGAGCTTGGGATAAACACAGGCATTATATTGGCATTGATTGTAGCCTATTATATTTATAATAAGACACCACTGCAGGAGTGACGGCTTTGTAAAAAGTCCATCTGCTGTGTTGTCGCTTCGGTTTTAGTAAAGACATGTTTAATTGAAACGGGGAAGCGGGGAATCGGGGAATCGGAGATTTTTTCTTTCATTATTTCACCCACTCTCCGTTTCTATAACTTTTTGCATCTGGAGCTTTTTACTTTGCCGTCTGTTTTGAATTTTGCAGGAAATTATCAGATAATATAATTTGATTAAGGAGGGGGAAAAAGTGGCAGCGCAGATAATAGATGGAAAAGCAATATCAGCAAAGATAAAAGAGGAGATGAAGAAGGAGATAGCAGAATTAAGGGGGACAGGCATCTTCCCCGGGCTTGCTGTAATATTAGTAGGAGAGAATCCAGCATCAGTAGTGTATGTCAGGAATAAAGGCAAGGCATGCCATGATGTTGGCATACATTCAGAGGAGCATAAACTTCCTGAGAGCGCATCAGAAGAGGATCTGCTCAGGCTTATAGAGAGGTTAAATAAGGATGACAAGATAAACGGCATCCTTGTCCAGCTTCCTCTGCCAAAGCATATTAATGAAAAGAAGATACTTGAGGCAATATCCCCGGATAAGGATGTGGACGGCTTTCATCCATATAATGTTGGAAAACTGATGATCGGCGAGCCGACCTTTGCGCCATGCACGCCCTATGGTGTGATGAAGATGCTTGAATATTCAAATATAGATTTAGCTGGAAAGAATGCAGTGATAGTCGGCAGAAGTAATATTGTTGGAAAGCCAATGGCAATGCTCCTTTTGCAAAAGAATGCAACAGTTACCATCTGCCATTCAAAGACAAAGGATTTAGCAGGCGTATGCAGGGGCGCAGATATACTTATTGCTGCCATTGGAAAGGACAGGTTTGTTAAAGCAGATATGGTTAAGGATGGGGCTGTTGTTGTTGATGTTGGGATAAATCGCCTTCCTGATGGAAAACTCGTCGGTGATGTTGACTATGACGCTGTTGCACAGAAGGCAGGATACATTACGCCTGTTCCTGGCGGTGTTGGGCCAATGACAATAACTATG
>JACRON010000258.1 GCA_016214425.1 Nitrospirota bacterium | reverse complement strand
CCAATGCCTGCGCTTCCAATATCTATAGACCTCTTTGACAGGGGCAAGCCATTTACAAAATACAAGGTAAATGTTGTGGTTGATAATCAGAACACAAAGGGCGCGCCTGTTATAGAAGATTCCAACCCAACATATAATAATCTAATCGGCAGAATTGAGAGAAAGGCAAAGTTCGGCACATTCTACACAGACTTTACAATGGTAAAGGCAGGCTCCATACTTCAGGCTAATGGCGGCTTTCTTATTGTGAATGTGCTTGATGTTTTAAGGAATCCATTTTCATGGGATGCATTAAAAAGAATTATAAAAAAGAACGAGGCAAAGATTGAGGATGTTGGAGAGCTATACGGATTTGTATCAGGCGGATTAAAGCCTGAACCAATACCAGTGAATGTTCGGATTGTTGCAATGGGCAGCCCCCTCTTTTATAATCTTCTTTATACTTATGACGAAGATTTTAGAAAAATCTTCAAGGTAAAAGCAGATTTTGATGTTGAGGTAAAATACACAGAAGACATAAAGGATGAATATGCATACTTTATTGCGCGGCTTTGTGAAAAGGAAAAACTTTTGCATTTTGACAAAGAGGCGGTTGCCGCAGCCATTGAATATGCTGCAAGGCTTGTAGACCATAAAGAAAAGCTCTCATTAAGATTCAGCGAGATCTGCGACCTGATAAGGGAGTCGCACTTCTGGGCATCAGAGGAAAAGGGCAGTCTGGTCAAAAAGGCTCATGTGCTTAAGGCAATTGAAGAGAAGGAATACCGTTCAAATCTAATAGAAGAAAAGATTCAAAATCTTATTGAAGAAGGCACTATAATGGTCTCCACAGAAGGAGAAGTAGTTGGGCAGGTGAATGGATTGTCAGTATATAACTTGGGTGACTACTCATTTGGCAAGCCGTCAAGGATTACTGTAAGGACATATCCCGGAAAGGATGGGCTTATAAATATTGACAGAGAGGCAAAGCTGAGCGGCAGGATATATAATAAGGCTGTCCTGATTTTATCAGGCTATCTAAGCGGAAGGTATGCAATTGACAAACCACTCTCCCTTTCTGCAAGCATCTGTTTTGAGCAGAGCTATGGAGAGGTAGAAGGCGACAGCGCATCTGCGGCAGAGGTAGCTGCAGTATTATCAAGCATTGCAGAGATGCCAATCAAGCAGGAGATTGCAATTACTGGTTCCATTAACCAGAAGGGAGAAATCCAGCCAATCGGCGGCGTCAATGAAAAGATAGAAGGCTTTTTTATGGTCTGCAAGGCAAAGGGCTTAACAGGAAATCAAGGTGTTATCATACCGCATCAGAATGTAAAAAATCTGATGCTGAAAAAAGATATAATAGAAGCTGTAAAGGCTAAAAGGTTTCATATCTATAATGCTGTTACAGTTGATGACTGCATGGAAATCCTAACAGGCACACCTGCAGGCGAGAGGCAGAAGGACGGGACATTCAAAAAAGATACTGCAAATTATCTTATTGACAAAAAATTAAAGGAGATGGCAGAGAAGCTAAAAAAGGCGGAAAAGGCGCCAGAGGTAAAGAAGAAGGAGAAAGCTGAAAAGAACGAGGAGTAGGGGGCATAAGTATATCTTTATGCGGGCATCCGTGTCCACTATTTCGGGGGAAGGGCAGTGTCCGTAAAAATGGGGGAAGATCACACAATGGAGAATTAAGTAGAGAACAAACAGGGCGGGGATTGCCCCCGCCCCAATCAAAAATGCGTAGGCACAGCACAGCCTACTGACTTTTTCCTATATTAATCCCATAATTTTCTTTAAGTTTTGTCTCAAAATCTCTAACTTGTCTTGTTTAAGTTCTCCAAGTTTATTTTTAATGCGCCTTTTGTCTATCGCCCTCAACTGGAAAACTAAAGCAACAGAAGAAACATTCAAATTGTTAGATTGGTCTGGTTCAATAATAAATGTAAAAGGAAAGTCAGCTGCTTTTATTTTAGAAGTAAGCGGGACTATTAAAACAGTTGGCAGTTTTTCTAAATTAGTTGACTGGATAATAATTGCGGGTCTTAATCCTGCCTGTTCATGTCCGCCAGATGCGGGAATTTCTACCAGATAAATATCGCCCTCTCTCATTACAGCGTCCGCTCAAAGTTGGTGATAGCTTCATCGCTAAGCCTGTCCCAATCCTCAAATTCTCTTTTTAGGTCAAAATCGCACTCCCGCTGATGAATAAGTGAGTTTTTAAATATATGGATAATTTGCAAAAGATTTGATACCTGCTCATCAGAAAGGTCTTTAATCTCATTTAAGACTTCTTCCTTACATTTTTCTGAAAATGCCATATTTCCACCTCCTACTCATGCCTTGTATGAATTAAATATATCAGATTTTGAGATAAATATCAAACAAGATGTAATATGGGTGAGAACAAACAGGGCGGGGGAATTTCCCCCGCCCTGTGCTGCATTTTGTTTTTGCAGGGGTTCAAAATCTTGAACCCCTGCTTTGAGAATATGAGAAGCGTCCTGATATTTTCCCAATAGTCAAATAGTCAATCCCTGACACAACGCACGCTAAAACCGTCGAGCTTATCAGTGTAGTAACGGCCTGCACTGGCGCCATAGGTGTACAGGCCACGGTCCCATGCGTATGCTGCATCGTACTCCGTAGCCGACCACCAGTAACCGTAGTAGCCAACGTCGTCGAATGTCCCATCGCTGAGACGGTAACCACCAGGAAGCGCTGTCCAACCACTGCTGTTATCGGCTCCTGTATTGGGGGTAATACAATGAGCTGTTCCGGCTTCTTTCATCTTTCCGCCTGCCACGGCTAAGCCTCCCAGATAATCTGTAAGCGTTGTCCACTCAGCATCGGTCGGCAAATGCCAGCCTGTGGGGCATATACCTCTGCTATCAGTTGCTGCATACCATGTGTATAGCCTGCCATATGTAGTGACATTGTTTTCGTCATTATATAAAGCCCATTGGTATTTTGGCGCGGTTTCGCCTGAAATATCTGCTGTAGTTGTAGGTATGGCTTCGCCGTTGCGGTATTTGGTTACTTTCAGATTTTCTTTCATCCATACCTGTGTATCTATGGTTACTGTATTATAAACATTGTAGTCAATATCTATTACTACAGCAGTGGTGTCTCCTCTCCCCCGTTTGTAGGATAGGAGTATCTCTGCATCGCTGCGGGCTATTTTGCTGATGCGGGTATCATCAATGCGGCCGTTAAGTATATTACCACCATTCCCAAACACTGACCCTGTGTAATTACCCAGTCCTATATAGTGCGATGCCCCTGACACAGCATAGGATAGTCCTGCGACGCTGGTTGTCGTTGTGTCAATGACGCCATTAAGATACAAGCGGTAGGTATAGAGGTTGCTGCCCTGCGCAGTTCTTGAAACAGCAATATGATAGAACTGTCCGGTCTGAAGTGTAGCATTTGAAAGAACCTCTGTATAGGCGCTGGTGTTCTGCCAT
>JACRON010000068.1 GCA_016214425.1 Nitrospirota bacterium | reverse complement strand
ACAACACACCTGACAGACATAAAGGTATTTGCGCACAAGACAGAGGGCATGGCAAATGCCTCTATGGAGTTTGACCATAAGACCCTTGCGCCATTATACAGATTAAGGATCGGCGAGCCCGGACAGTCATTTGCAATTGAAACAGCAAAAAGGTACGGTATGCCTGAGTCAATTATTGAATCCGCAAGGATTATGCTCGGCAAGGGGAGGGCAGAGCTTGAAAACCTCTTGCATGATCTTGAGCAGAAAAGAAGGCATTATGAGGATTCTGCTGGAGACATAAAGAAGCATGAAAGGGAATTGACAGAGAGGGAAGAAAAGCTTGAGAGATTATTAAAGGATGCAGAGGCAAAAAAGAAGGAGATATTTGCAAAGGCATATAAAGAGACATCTGAGATTATTGCAGACACAAAAAGGCAGATGAACAGCCTTCTTGAGGAGATAAAAAAAGTTGAAAAGGATAAGGCAAAGATAATCCTTAAAAAGGCAACTGCTGCACATGAGCAGGCAATTGAAAAGATAAGGGAATATAAAAGTGCTGACACAGAGACGCTCTCAATGGATGAGCTAAAGGAGGGGGATGCGGTATTTATAAAATCCATTGGAAGCGATGCAGTTATTACAAAGCTCTTAAAGAAGAGCAACCGTGTAAAGATTAAGACAGAAAAATGGGAGATGGAGGTTCCTTTATCTGATGTTGGCCGCAAAAAGGGAAAGGTTGTAAAAAAAGAAAAAGGCGGTGTTAGTATAAGTGTTTCAGAGGAGATAGTTGCAACGCAGATAAACCTCATTGGTTTAAGGGTTGACGAGGCAATTCCAATGCTTGAGAAGTTTCTTAATCATGCTATGCTTGCAGGTTTTTCAGAGGTTACAATAATTCACGGCACTGGCGCAGGGATACTTTTAAAGGCGGTTCGTGAACATCTCTCAGGCCATCGGCTTGTAGAAGGTTTTAGAAGCGGTGAGCAGACAGAAGGCGGTGCAGGGGTTACAGTGGTGATGCTAAAATAAGAGATTGCTTCGCTTCGCTCAGAGGGAAAAGAGGGTCACCCTGGACAAGGCTTGCTTCAAGGGAAATATGAAAATTGGAACAGGCGCTTTTCTTCTTAAAATTTACCACTTTTTTGAGACTTTTCTGCCCCAGTTGGGGAATTGCTGTCCCATTTGCGCTTTTTATTTTATAAATCAAATAGTTATAAAAAAAGACCATCTAAATCTCTTAAGGTTAAGGTGTTTAAATCGCCTGGAGATGATTATGGAGAGTGGAAAACGGATACTGGTCGCCACCTCTGATAAGGATGAGGAGTGCAGGATATGCAGGTTCTTATCTGAAGATGAAGGGCACAAGATCAAGGTAGTTGAAAGCGGTCAGGAAGCGGTTCAGAATATTTTGAGCGGAGATGTTGACCTTGCTGTTATTGACCTTGAGTTGAATAAGGTATCCGGCCTTGAGGTAATAGAGGAGATAAAAAAGAGCAAGGTGGAGATACCATTAATTGTTATTTCAGGCGACAGCTCAGTTCAGACAGGAAGCAGGGTTGTAGAAAAGGGCATATTTTATTATCTGTATAAACCTGTTGAGATGGATGTATTAGCAGAGGTAGTTGAGGCTGCCTTAAAGAAATTTTCAAAAAAGGGTTCGGGTAGGGGCAGGTTTTAAACCTGCCTTACAGACAGGGGGGTGTCTTTTGAATAAGCATACATTCCTGATAACGATATTAATAGTTTGTCTTCTCATTTCCATTAATTCCTACGCACAGTCAGATATCCCTTCTGTGGATATATCAAATTATCCAATAGAGGCAAAAGAGGGATACAAGATCTTTTCCCAGAAATGTGTAAAGTGCCATTCAGCAGCAAAGCCATTGAATGCGCCATACAGCGGCGATGCATGGAAAACATCAGTATACCGCATGATGAGGAAAGAGGGCTCATTTATAACACAGAAAGAGGCAGATAAGATATATGCCTTCCTTGTCCAGTATTCAAGCAATAGAAAGATAGTGCAGGCAGTTGAAACAAAGGGCTTGTCGCCGATTGAGGCGGGAAAGAAGGTCTATCAGCAGAGAGGATGCGCTGCATGCCATGTTATATCTGGTGTAGGCGGGAAGGTAGGAACTGATTTGACTACAATCGGCAAGACACGGGACAGGGAGTTTTTATATAAATGGTTAAAAAATCCGCAGGCAGTAAAGCCAGCGAGTATTATGCCGAATTTAAATTTGCCAGACAAGGAGCTGAAGCCCCTCGTGGAGTATCTTGTAAGCCTGAGGTAGGGAGAAATAAAAAATTTAAATTCCAAATACCAAGCACCAAGCTCCAAAATGTTTGGAATTTGAAATTTGGTAATTTGAATTTGTTTAGAATTTGGGATTTGAGATTTGGGATTTAAATTTCTAAGGGAGGGAATAAAATTGAAAAGGGGTTATACAATTAGCTTGGTGTTGTTATTTATTGCTCTTTTGTTTATTACAGCCACTGCCTTCGCTGCAAATGGCAGTGAGTTTGTATCAAAAGAGGTTGTGGTAGAGGATCTTGCCCAGAACCTTGCAAGATGGTTCGTATGGTTCATCATGTATACCTTTGTGCTTGTTACATGGGTTCTGTATGCATTGGTTGTTTTCCTCCATCTGGCAAGGCCTTACATCTTGCAGATATTGAATAAGTTCACATTAAGGCTTGGCGCTGATTTATGGTGGACATTCTATTTAACAGGCAGAGACATTGCTGCTGTTGCTGTTTTTGCAATGGGGCTCTTTAATCTTATACCAGGCTATCTGAGCGAGATACACGGTCTTGCGCCATGGCCTATGATTGTCGGGCCCATTATCCTCGGCATGTCAATCTTTATGAAGAGCCTTGTTGATGTAGATGACAATCCAACTGCCTTTAAGGTCTACTATGTATTGGTCCTGGCAGGCTTTGGTGTTTACTCTCTCGGCATATATGGAATAGTTCATTAAAGGATGGGGATGAAGATGAAAACATATATAAAAATAATTCTTTTAATAGGCCTGATGCTCACGCCTTCCATTATTTTTGCATTTCCCTTTGGCCCTGGCCCGGGAAATCTTGAGCCTGCATGCGCCCACTGCCATACAAAAGGCGTATTTGGTGAAGGCCCAAATCAGGGCATGATTGAAATCAGCATTGATAAAAAGGCTGTTAAGCCTGAGGAAGAGATTACAGTTACTATGAAGACCTCTGGCGGCGACAATGGGGTAAGGGGAATCTTTATCGTAAATAAAGACCAGAAGCATCCTGCCCGCGACGGATGGGAGATTGTTTCAGACTATCTTGGCAAGAGGTACAACTATGTTGAACAGGGTGTGGCAATAAAAGATGAGCATGTAACATGGAAGATAAAGGCGCCAAGAAGTCCGGGCAAGTATACACTAATGGGAAGGCTCAATTATGGAATAAACCCTGCTGTTGAAATTCCAAAGGACACAGAGAATGCAAAATTCTTATTAACAGAGCCAATATATATTGAGGTTGCTGGCGAGGCAATAACAGGCAAAGACCAGATAAGCACAAGAGACTTATTAAAGATTGTAAATGTCCAGTCCTCATTAAGGGAGTTTTCAGACTTTGGCATAAACTGGCTTATGACCCTTGTCTCATGGCTGTTATTTACAATAGCAGTATCACAGCACCTCCTCAGGCCATATTATGTTAGAAGCCTATCAAAGTTCACATTCAATCTTGGTGCAGAGATATGGTGGCTGCTTTATATATTAACAAGGGATCTAATGTCTGTAATGGCATTTGTATATTCATTGCAGATTACTTTTCCAAAGCACCTTTTGGAGTGGGCAAAGCCGCTCGGCGGGAATTATATGGCATATACAATGCCCATGCTTGTAGGTTCAATGATACTTGGCGCTGCGCTTGGCTTAAAGCTCTTTGCTGATACAGAGCGGAGTCCAAGGTGGTTTGCAGTATTTAATATACTTATTTTAGCAGGATATGGATTTTATACATTTGGTGTGTTCTATGCATCTATTGGAATAGACCCATTGGTGCATAGGCTGGCTGTCCCGTATCCAAGGTAGCGACGACTTCGTAAAAACTGAAGCGGAGAACGGGAGAATCGGGGAAGCGGAGAAGATATTGACGATGGCGATCAAAGAATTAAAAAAAGAGATCAAAACAATTGATGCTGAATGGCTTAAAGTGAATATACCGTGCCAGCATGCCTGCCCGATTGAAACAGATGTGTCTGGCTATGTTGGCGCAATTGCAGAGGGAGACTTTCTCAAGGCATACGCAATAAACAGGGAGGTCAATCCCTTTATATCAATATGCGGAAGGGTGTGTGCAGCGCCGTGTCAGGATAACTGCAGGAGGGGCAAGCTCATTGATGAGCCTATATCCATCCGTGCATTAAAAAGATTTGTTGCAGATTATGCAAGGGGCAATGACTATAAAGAGAAACTTGCTGTTGCGCCGTCAAAGGGGAAAAAGGTTGCAATAATTGGCGCTGGGCCAGCAGGGCTTTCAGCAGCAGACCACCTTGCGAGGATGGGCTACAGTGTAACTATTTTTGAGTCGCAGAAGATACCAGGCGGCATGATGTATCTTGGTATCCCTGAATATCGTCTGCCTCGTGATATCATAAAATCAGAGATTGACATGATACTCTCCATGGGAGCTGAGCTAAAGTGCAACATGGCGGCAGGAAGGGACTTTACAATATCAGACCTGCAAAAGGAATACGATGCGATATTTATTGCCATTGGCGCACACAAGAGCCGTGATCTGAGGATTGAGGGTGTTGACCTTGATGGCGTCCTCCGCGGTGTGGATTTTCTTTTGAATGCAAACCTTGGCTATAAAGTGGACATGGGCAAGAGGGTGCTTGTCGTCGGAGGCGGCAATGTTGCTATTGATGTTGCCCGTGTTGCAGTAAGAAAGAAGAAGGAGAAGATAGGCGCGGCAGAGGATATAACAACAGCAATAGATATTGCTCGTGCAGCAGTTAGGATGGGCGAGGTAGAAGAGGTTCACATGGTCTGCCTTGAATCACGCGAGGAGATGCCAGCCCATGAAGAAGAGGTTGGTGAGGCAATAAACGAAGGCATCATTATACACAACTCACTCGGCCCGAAAAGGATAGTCGGCAAAAAGGGAGTGGCAACAGGGCTTGAGGCATTAAAGGTAAAATCTGTATTTGATGATAAGGGAAGGTTCAACCCAACCTTTATTGAAGGCTCTGAATCAGTAATTGAGGCAGATACAATTGTTATGGCAATAGGCCAGACATCTGACCTTTCATGGATAAAGCCAAAGGACGGAATAGAGGTAACGCCAAGAAATATAGTGGTTGTAGACCCTGATACACTCGCGAGTCTATTGACAGATATTTAAGCGGACAGAGGATTGCACGCAAAAAGGCAGGAGAAAAGGAGATGGAGATAACCTATGTAACTGCCTTTGATGTTGAAAAGACAGTTGAGAAAAAGGAGAGGATACATCCTCCAACCATTCCAGTAAAAAGACGCATTGGCTTTAAAGAGGTAGAGGTTGCATATACAGTGGAGATGGCAATTGAAGAGGCAAAGAGGTGCTTAAGGTGCAATCACCGAATTAGCGCCGGCGGTGATTTCTGTTTCCTCTGCGGCATCTGTAAGGATATATGCCCGCAGGAGTGTATTGATATGAAGAAGGTGGACAAGATTAGTATTGAGGGGAATCTTGAAAAGCTCATTGGGCCAAAAATAATGAAGCTCTTTAAATGGCCTCTGCCATCAGCATCAGAAGGGCCAAAGACATGGATGGAGGGCACGGCCTTTGTAAATGACCAGGAAAAGTGTATCAGGTGCTTTATGTGCCAGAGGGAGTGTCCATTAAGCGTTGTTACAATAGAGCGTATTTCGCCAAGGTATGAGTTTTAATAGGAATGCGTAAGGATAATATTCCTTGTCATTGCTTTCGCAGGAATGACATGCAGGAGGAACGAGAGTAAATGAGCAAACTTGGAAGTTCACAATATATTCAGGATGCAGTAAAGGAGATGTTCAATGACTTTAAGACGGACAGGCGGGGCTTTATATTTGGAAGTCTTACAATAATGGGCAGCATCCTCTCCGCATTAGCCATCGGCGTCACATACAGGTCAAAGGTGCTCAATGAACCGATTGAAGGGCCATTCTTCAGGAGAAAGACAGGCGTCAAATTCACCGTATATACAAGGACAGATGGAAATGAGGATTTGTCAAAACCCATAAAATACCTTGATGCAGAGAATGTATGGGAATCAGATTTTGTTGAGGATATGGCATTCAGCAAGAGGTATGTAGTTGTTAAGGTAAAAAGCAATGGCGGCAAAAAGGCGGTAAAAGGTTTTTACAGATACTGCCCTATATGCGGCAACTTGACTTTTGCCTTTGACGGCAGGGAGATTGAGTGTCTGAAGTGTGCAAACAGGTTTGATGGAGAGACAGGGTGGGGTACAACAACACACGTAGGATTAATGAGGGCAAATGTAGAGTATGATGAAAGCGCAGGGTAATAACAATGTAGGGGCATGGCATGCCATGTCCTTACTGTTAATAATAGGCATTCAGATTCTTTTGCCTGATGCAGCATCTGCTGCAGGCGCAGATGAATTTCCGCGGTATCTGAATGTAACAAACCTCTATTCGTCGTTGCAGGAGGTGTCCATCTGGGGGCTGCACTGGATGTTCAGCCTGATTGCATGGATGCTTTTTACACAGGCAATTGCATTTAATCTGCTGAGGCCGTATTTTCTGAACCTCTTTTCAACATTCAATTTCAGGATAGGCTCAGATATATGGCTTATGAACTTTGTAATGACCAGGGACTTGATGGCTGTTTTAGCCTATACCCTTTCGCTTTTGATGACAGCGCCAAAGGTTGTCTACATGATGCTCACAGGGACAACTGGATTTTTATACAGCTCATACAATCTCTGGTTATTTGCAGGCTCGCAGCTTCTTGGTCTTGCATTATTGCTGAAACTCTTTGTTGAAACAGAAGAGGATGTAAGAGGCTATTACATATTTAACGGACTCATGGTTTTAAGCTATACAATTTTTACAATCGGCATTTACAGGGCATCATACATTGTTGTTTCGTTCTTGAGGGGATAGATAGATGGAAGGGCATCAGAAGGAAGAAAGATTCAGATTTGCAGGAAAGGCGCTTGTAACCCTGATTATCACCTTTGCTGCAACATTTATCATGTATAAGCTCGGCAAGGGTTACCAGGAATATCTTTTCCCTGTAGTCTTTTTTATATGGATGATGTTTCTTTTGATAGTCGCAGGCGGAGGCAGAAGATTTAAGCCCATGATTAAGGCAGCCCATGTGGTTGTGAAGAAGCCCTCTCCATTATCATTCTTATACGAGGGAGAGCGTTACATGAGCGAGACGCACCCAATGAAGAACTGGAGTTGGAAAAAGAGAGCTGCATATTCTCAGGTATGGGACTATTTTGGCGATGAAGTTATGGAATTTAAAGGAAAGAGCATATTAATGGAGTGGGAAGAGAAGGCAAAGGAAGATGGAAAGAAGCGAGATGTTAAATAGCCTTTTAAATAAAAACGAAGAGATCATAAAGGACTGCAGGATTGCAGGTGGAGAGATATACCTTACCAATGAGAGGATTATTACAAACAAGATATCTTTGCTAAAAAAACTTTCTTTATCATCCAAGACATCCTTTTCCTCAATCCCCCTTGCAGATATTGCTTCATACAAAATTGCAAGGGGGATACCCTTTTTCAGCCTCCCAAGGCTGATAGTGGTTTATAATGAGGGAAAGGGGGATAAAGAGGTATTTTTTGAGTTTGCAAGCAAAGAAGAGTTGGAGGGTTTCTGTCAGGTGCTGAATGGCGCCGGGCAGAAGAAGAATCATAACATTTATTCATAAGGAGGGACTTATGTCACGGGAGCCGAGGAGCAAATTTATTTTCTTAATGATTGTAATTCTATTTTTAATCATCTTTGTTGGAGCAATTGTAACAAGCGCATCAGCAGCAGGCAAGGGAGATGCAGAGGCAGGAAAAAAGGCCTATGATGCAAAATGCACAATGTGCCATGGTACAGCAGGCAAAGGCGACGGTCCGGCAGGCGCAAGCCTTAATCCAAAGGCAACAAACTTTACTGATAAGGCAAAGATGACGATGGCTCAAAGGGCACAGCAATGATGGGATATGCCGGTTCAACAAGCGAGCAAGACCGCTGGAACCTCATTGCATACATTAGGTCGCTCTCCAAGTAAGGGCAATAATAGGGACACGGCATGCCGTGTCCCTACAGCTCTTGCTTGTTTATGAAGACCTTATAAAGGGGGTCTTTTCCCCATAAAAGCATTACCTTAATCTGAAAAGGTTTGACATTTAATTTTGATAAGGATTATAATTAGAATATAAAACAGCTTCTTTTAAAAATCCTATCTTAAGGCAGCGACTACCCTCAAAATTATTGCTTTTCCATCGAGTGACAAGCCGCTTTTTGTATGGAGGTAAAGATAAAGATGAAAAGATGGTATATATCCCTTTTTATCATAGGCATCTTGATATTCTCTGCTTCTGCATCCTTCCAGAAGGAATTGCCAAAGATTGAGAAGAATACCTTTACAAGTGCAAAGGTATGCGGAGAGTGTCATGTGGAGATTTATAAGCTGTGGAAAAACTCCCTCCATGCTATGTCAATAGAAGATCCTATATTTCAGACAGCATATATCATTGCATTCAAAAATACAAATGGCGAGACAAAGATACTTTGCATAAGATGCCATGCGCCGATAACCTATTTTAACAAAGATTATGACCTGAAACAGGAGATAACAAAAGAGGGTATTACCTGCGACTTCTGCCACTCCGTTACAGGAGTTGATTTTAAAAACAAGGATAATCCCTTTAAACTTGAACCAGGTCTTACAAAGAATGGGCCGTTAGGAGGACTTTTATCTCCTGTGCATAAGACGAGGCGACTGAAGCTGTTTGAGACATCCGAGTTCTGCGGGGCATGCCATGACTACACAGACCCGAACGGTGTCACCCTTCTTGGCACATACTCAGAATGGAAGGCAGGCCCTTATGCAAAAGATGGTATTCAGTGCCAGGACTGCCACATGCCTCGTAAAGAAGGGGCAATAGTTAGTGCGGATGTAAAAAAGAGCAAGGTAAAGCTTATCAATGACCATAATATTCAGGGCGGACACTCCATAGATCAGGTAAAGAAGGCAATAAGGGTGGAGATAAAGGATGTAAAAAGATATCCTGATAAACTCAGGGTATCTGTGGATGTGACAAATGCCGGTTCAGGCCACATGGTTCCAACAGGGACGCCTTCAAGAAAGATAGTCCTTGATGTAACAGTAAAGACAACAACAGGCCAGCTTTTAAAAGAGCAGAGGGTTTATAAAAAGACGCTTGTTGGCGCTGGCGGAATGGAATTTACCAAAGACAGCGATGCTATGTGCAATAAGTCTGTTATTACATCCGACAACAGGATAAAACCAAAAGAGACGAGAAGAGAGGGGTTTATATTTTACATACCGCAGGATGTAGCTGTAACCGTAACAGCACAGGCGATCTATCAATACAACCCTGAGATAATCCAGCAAACAGATATCAGCATAGAAATGGGTAAAGATGAAAAGGTATCAAGGTGATATATGGAAAAGAGTATAGAAAAAAACAGTTCTAACAGCAAAAGAAGTTTCTTAAAACTGCTCTTTCTAACAGTTATGGGTGTAAGTTTTGGGGGTGTAATTTATCCAATAATCCGCTATCTGTCGCCGTTATCTCAGCAAAAGGAAGGAGAAAAGGTAGAGATTTTAAAGGATGAGGTTCCTATAGGCAAGGCAAAATTTCTTACCTATAAGGGGAATCCTGCTGTTGTGATTCATACAAAGGCAGGTTTTACAGCACTATCTGCTGTATGCACCCATCTTGGATGCATTGTAAAATGGCTTGAGGACAAGGGTGAATTCCAGTGTCCATGCCATGCTGGAAGATTTGATGTAACAGGAAAGGTGCTGTCAGGCCCACCGCCAAATCCATTGCTGCAGATTGCTGTGGTTGAGAGCGGGGCGAAGATTGTTATCGGGTGATATCGGAGGTATAAATGGAGCTAATAAAGGATATAAATAAAAAAGTCCTTGACTGGCTTGATGAGAGATATGATGCAAGGCAATGGATAAGGGAGAACCTTACAGAAAAGTGGGTGCACAAGCATATAAACTGGCTCTACTGCTTTGGCGGCCTTTCCTTTCTTGGTTTCCTGATCCAGATAGGCACCGGTATATTCCTGATGATGTATTATATACCAACGCCAAAGGATGCCTTAGCAAGTGTCCAGCATATTGCAAACAATGTCCCCTTTGGCTGGCTCTTTCAGAGGCTCCATTCAATTAGCGCAAATGTAGTGAACCTCCTTGTGATGTTTCATATGCTTAGGGTTCTTTATCACGGTGCATACAAGAAACCGAGGGAGTTTCAGTGGGTGTCAGGCGTGTTTCTGTTATTGATTACAATGGCAATGAGCTTTTCAGGCTATCTCCTGCCATGGACGCAGCTCTCATATTGGGGCGCAATCATTGGAACAGAGATGCCTGGTGCAACACCATTTATTGGCGAGTGGCTTCTCCAGCTTATAAGGGGTGGCGCACAGATAACAGGGATTACCCTTACAAGGTTCTATGCAATACATGTTGTGGTTCTTCCTCTGACATTGATTGTATTTCTTGGTTTACACTTCTGGATGATAAAGAAGGTCGGCATAAGCGGGCCAATGTGAGGTAGTGATATATGGCAAAAACGAAAGAAAAATACGAAGAAGGCGCAGTTCCCTTTGTCCCTGTTCATATAATGAAGGAGATGGTAGCAGCATTTATATTCCTGGGGATACTTATACCCCTTGCAATACTCTATCCCTTTGAAGAGCCTGAGCCTGCAAACCCATTTGTTACGCCAGAGCATATAAAGCCGGAGTGGTATTTTCTTGTAGCCTATCAGATTTTAAAGATCGTGCCAAGCAAGGCGCTCGGCTTGGTGCTTCAGGGGATTGCAATCCTCGCAATTATCCTTTTGCCCTTCCTGGATACAAATCCAGAGAGGAATCCGAGAAAGAGGCCGCTGTTCAGCATAATTGCTATTATTTCAATACTGGCATATATTATACTTACTATCTGGGGTAAATATTCATGAGATGGAAGATTGCATTAATATTATTTTTAATACTCAGTTTTAATACAACACGGGCACTTGCCCAGCAAAAAGAAGGAAAGATAGAGAGTGTCTGCATCCAGTGCCACAGCCAGCTTGGAGGAAAGTTTGCAGAGCCAGTAGAGCAGTGGAATAAGAGCATACATAAAGAGATGGGGAATAACTGCGAAGGCTGTCATGGAGGCGATGCAACAGACATGGGAAGGGCAATGACAACAGAGGCAGGTTTTCGCGGCAAACCAAAACTCTTAGAGATACCCGACTTCTGCGGCAAGTGCCATATCGGTGTAAAAGAAAATTATTCAAAGAGCGTCCACGGCATAACTGCTTCCAAAACAGGCGCCCCAAACTGCGTTACCTGTCACGGCAAGCATGATATTAAAAAGGCATCATTAGAGTTGATTAATGAAAAAAACTGCACCAGGTGTCATACTTATGATAAGCCTCAGAAGATAAAGCAGGCGTTAGCAAGCACAGATAAGGAGATCGCAAGGCTAAGTGCTTTAATAAAGGATGTAAAAGGAAGCAGCATTGATACAAAGAGGGTTGAAGAGAAACTCTTTGCTGCAAGGAATGCCATACATCAGGTGACTCATGTCTTGAGCGTAAACAGGATTAATGCAATGAAGGCAACAACAGACAAGGAGCTGTCATCAGTTGATGAATCATTAAAGGCAATTGAAAAGGAGATTGCAAAGAGAAAGAGGATTGCAATAGGCGCTTCGCTCTTTTGCTTCTTTACAGCAGGGGTAATAATATTATACAGAAAGATATTCCTTAAGCCCGAAAACTGGTTTAAGGTATAATCTCCTAAAAATCCCAAATTCAAAGCACCATTAGAATTTATTTGGTTAGAGGTTGGCAGATGAAAAAGAGATTTGAGTGGAGGAAGGCGATTCCGCTTAATGCAAAGATTGCTATCTTCGTCTTGGCAGGAATTATTGTAATCGGCTCATCTGTTGGCGCATTTTATCTCTACGATTTTACACAGCACAATCCAAAGGCATGCGTTATGTGCCACCTGATGGAGCCTGCCTATGACACATGGTCTGTATCTGCACACAAAGAAGTAACCTGCCACGAATGCCACAGGTCGAGCATAATAGAGCAGAACAGGCTTCTATTAATGGCAATCTTAAAGAGACCTACAACAGTTCCGCCAAGGCACGGAAAGATTATTGTGCCATATACAATTTGCATAGAATGCCACTGGGAGGGCGACCCAAAGATTAAAAAGATAAACAGGTCATACGGCCATGCAAAGCATGTCTTTGTTGAGCAGATTCAGTGCACAAAGTGCCATTCAAAGGAGGTTCACAAGTTTATGCCGGGCGAGAGGTTCTGCCTTGAATGTCATAAAGAAAAGGTTGTGCATGGCTTTGGCATGGAAGGCTTAGCATGTCTTGACTGCCACATCTACAAGGCTGATGCAAAGGGAGCAGACAGCAAAGACCTCCGTCCAACAAGGCAAAAGTGCCTTGAGTGCCATAAATCAAGCGCAAAGGTAAATTTCCCAAAGGACGGGGCAATGAGGTTTGACTGCTATCAGTGCCATAAACCGCATGTCAAAGCAAAGATTAAGCCGAGCGCAGAGGACTGTTTTGCCTGCCACAAACAGATTGTGAATGTGGGTAAGCACAGGTTACATGTCCAGATGATAGGTATGAACTGCATGCAGTGCCACAAGCCCCATGGCTGGAGGGTAACAGAAGTTGTTGCAAAAAAGGAATGCGTAACCTGCCATGCATACAAAGAGCCAATGACCTTCTTGCAATAGGCAGTAGGGGTGGTTTGCGATCCGCCCCTACACCTCCATTATCTCTTCTTCCTTCTTTTTCAGGATATCGTCTATTTTTTTGATGTACTGGTCGGTAGTCTTTTGGATGTCTTCAAGTGACTTGCGGGATTCATCCTCTGATATCTTCTTTTCCTTTTCTATCTTTTTGACCTCTTCATTTATATCACGCCTGATATTTCTAATGGCAACGCGTGCGTCCTCTGCCATCTTTTTTGCAAGCTTAACAAGCTCCTTTCTTCTCTCTTCAGTAAGAGGAGGAACAGGGAGCCTGATAACCTTGCCGTCATTTGCAGGTGTGATGCCAAGGCCAGAGGATAGGATAGCCTTTTCTATAGCCTCTATTACCTTTGGGTCCCAAGGCTGTATTGTAATAAGCCTGCTCTCAGGCACAGCAAGTGTTGCAACCTGATTTAATGGTGTGGTGTTGCCATAATAATCCACCTTTACCCCATCAAGCAGGGACAGAGACGCCCTGCCTGTCCGTATAGTGGCAAATTCCTTTTTAAGGACATTAAGCGCAGCCTCCATTTTGTCGGTCATCTTTTTTTTCAGCTCAATAATCATTTTACAATTGTCCCAACCTTTTCACCGAGCACTATTCTTTTAACATTACCGCTCTTTTTAAGATTGAATACAATTATCGGCAAATTGTTGTCCATGCAAAGGGAAATAGCTGTTGCATCCATTACCTTTAACCCCTTTTGAAGAGCCTCAAGATAGTTCAGTTTGTCATATTTCTTTGCGTTCTTATTCTTCATTGGGTCAGAGTCATAGACGCCGTCAACCTTTGTGCCTTTAAGGATCACATCAGCGCCTATCTCCATTGCCCTTAAAGACGCTGCAGTGTCTGTTGTAAAATAGGGATTGCCTGTGCCGGCAGCAAATATTACAACCCTCTTTTTTTCAAGGTGCCTTATTGCCCTTCTTCTTATATATGGCTCAGCAAGCTCTCTCATCTCTATTGCTGACTGCACCCTTGTCAATATGCCTCGCTTTTCAAGGGCATCCTGCAAGGCAAGGGCATTTAATACTGTAGCCAGCATGCCCATATAATCTGCTGATGCCCGCTCCATTCCTCCTGCACTGGCGGCTATGCCACGGAAGATATTCCCGCCGCCGATAACAACTGCAATCTGGACGCCAAGTTTATATACATCCTTTATCTCATTGGCTATGACATTTATTACAACAGGGTCAATGCCGTAACTCTTATTGCCCATTAATGCCTCACCGCTAATTTTTAACAGGATTCTTTTAAATTTGACCTTTGACATCCTTTACCGTCTGCTATTTTGGACTTACCTCTCCGAGTTTAAACCTGATGAATCTCCTTATAACAATATTCTCGCCGAACTTTGCAATCTTCTGACTGATTATATTCTTTATCTTCAGCTTTCCTTCAGGGTCTTTAATATAGACCTGCTCCATCAAACAGAAGTCAGCATATAATTTTTCCAGCTTGCCTTCAACGATTTTTTCAATTACATTTGCAGGCTTTCCTGTTTCCTTTGCCTGCGCCCTGTAAATGTCCTTTTCTTTTTCAATTACATCTGCAGGAACATCTTCTCTCTTAACATACAAAGGCGGAATACCAGCGCCGGCAATGTGCATGGCGATATCCTTTACAAGCTCTTTAAACTCCTCATTCCTTGCAACAAAATCTGTCTCGCAGTTTACCTCAACAAGCACGCCTATCTTTGCGCCAGCATGGATATATGAACCAATAGAGCCTTCTGCAGCAATCCTATCAGCCTTTTTTGCTGCTGCTGAAAGCCCCTTCTGCCTCAGAAGGTCAAAGGCCTTTTCAAGGTCTCCCTTTGCCTCTGAAAGGACCTTCTTGCA
>JACRON010000188.1 GCA_016214425.1 Nitrospirota bacterium | reverse complement strand
CCTTCTACCCCTGCTAATTTATCAATAATCAGATTCATAGAACAAAAAAACACTAACCTGTTATTCTGTTACTTTATAAACAATATCATGCTCCCTGACATGGTCAGGGACCTTAATGCCTATATCATCGCCCTTTTTTGCCTCATTTACCTGCTTGTGCTCTATCTGGATAGAATTAATAACCTCGTCAAAATCTGTAGTATGACCCTTTATATGGATTTTATCGCCAATCTTGAGTGCATCTTCTAACTTTATTGCTGCAACACCTGCCTTACTGTAATAATGCAGTACTACACCTATCTTTTCCTCCTTCATGGCAGCCCTCCTGTTTAAAGGTGGTTATTATACGGTTACTACAATGCAAGTGGTTGTTTCCCTTACACCGTCAAGTGTCCTTATCTTTGATAGAATCATTTCGCCAAGGCCCTTTAAATCAGGCGCCTCTACAAGGGCAATAATGTCGTACGGTCCTGTTACTGTATGCACGCTCTTTACCCCTTTTAAAGCAGATATAAATTTGAATGCGCTCTCTGTCTTGTCGCCAACGACTCTGATTAATACATATGCACTTAATGACATAAAAACCACCTCCCTGAGTAAAAATGAAAAATTTAAAATGAAAAATGCAAAATTAAAGAATCTTTAATACTAACTTGCCTCCTTCTTTTTTTAAGTAGCCTGTTTTTATCTTTGGGTCGTGTTCAAATATCAATAGCCAGCCTTCATCAGCAGCCTTATTCAATATCCTTTTTTTATTTTCCAGTGTTTCCAATGGAAACAGGTCATAACCCATTATATACGGCAATGGGATATGCGAGGCTGTTGGCACTAAATCGCCGAGGTATACAGCCTTCTTATTTTCAGATTCTATTAGTATACACTGATGATTCCGATTGTGTCCTGGTGTTTTTAATACACTTATACCCTTTTCTATCTCTCTGTCTCCTTCAATAAGTTCAACCACGTCAGCCTCCTGAAGAGGGATAAAGTCGTTTCCTCTATAGCTCGACTTTGTCCTTTCATTTGTATTAATGGCATCATCCCACTCATCCTTCTGTATTATATATCTTGCATTTGGAAATGCCGGGATATATCTGCCATCCTTACCCATAATGGTGTTTCCGCCTGCATGGTCAAAGTGAAGATGTGTATTAATAACCATATCTATTTCAGAAGGCTTTATACCTGCAGTTGATAGGGCTTTATCCATCGGCTTATGCTCTATGGCATATATATCTTTAAACTTATCATCTCCTTTGTCTCCTGTGCCTGTATCAATCAGTATATTCTTTTTTTCTGTTTTAACAAGCAAAAGATTCAGGCCAATCAGGATTCTGTTTTTTTCATCAGGCGGATTTGTCTTTTCCCAGAGAACCCTCGGCACTGTGCCGAACATTGCGCCGCCGTCCAAACGGATATTGCCGCTGTCTATTATATAAAGAACAAAGCTGCCAAGCTTTAATTTCTCTTTAAAATCAAAAGGTTATACTTGACAAAATTGAAATTTTGTGGTATACTTTTAAAGTAAAATAAAGACGAGGCTTGAGGGAAAAAGGAGGTGACCTTGTATGACAAAACTTATTAAATGGAGCCCCTTTTCAGAGCTACCTACATTACATAAAGAGATTGATGACATCTTCAAGAGATTCTTTGGTGCAGGGGAAAGGATGTTAGGTTTTAGAGAAACAGAATGGTTGCCTTCTGTAGAGAGCTTTATCAGCAAAGGCAATCTCGTTATAAGGGCTGAATTGCCTGGAATAGACCCAAAGGATGTGGATATCTCTATAGTCGGCAACCAGATTACAATCAAAGGCGAAAGAAGGGTAGCCAAGGAGATTAAAGAAGAGGAATGTCTGATGAAAGAGATCTCCTACGGCTCATTTGAAAGGTCGATGCCGCTTCCTGAAGGTGTTGATGCAAACAAGGTTCATGCAACATATACAAACGGAATGTTGGAGATTACAATGCCGGTTCCGAAAGAGTTGGCAGCAAAGAAGGTTGAGATTGAATATAAAGAGACACCTGAGAAGGAGAGGGCAGTAAAGGCAGCTTGAGTAGGCAGAAGGTTTAAATTATCCTGTAAGCCTCGTCTTTTAGCGGCAATTAAGAAGGATGCCCATAAAAAGGGCATCCTTTTTTTATTTATAATTATGCTGCTGGTTTTTCTTCAGCTATCTTCTCTACCTCTTCCCGGTGTGCCTCAATAATGCTGTGCACCTTGATGTTCGCTGCTTCAAGCGCCTTCTTCACATCAACAAGCTTTGCGTCATAGACCTTGAGCACATAATTAATTTTAATCGGCATGGCAAAAACCCTCCTTTTTAATTTTTGCATTGTAGTTAATATTAAATTAAAAATCAAGGCATATTTATTATTGACAAGACCTTATAATTTCGTTAATATTTTTAAATTATACTTTATTTAATAAGAAAGGTGTCTGTTTTATGCAGGTTAAGATAAATGGCAAGCAGGAAGATGTAAATGTAAAGAACATCCTTGAACTCTTAAAGGCAAGGAATGTTGAGCCTGAGATGGTTTCTGTTGAGCTTAATTCGCAGATTCTTGACAGAAAGGATTATGCTGCAACTTCTATAAAAGAAGGCGATACAATAGAGTTTCTATATTTCATGGGAGGCGGGGTTGCAAAAGAGGCTGTATAACAATGTTGTTGAGCTTATTGGCAATACACCTCTTGTAAAAATAAACAGGATATTAGAAAAGGACAGCGCTGAGATTTATGTTAAGTTAGAGTCCTTTAATCCTGCTGGAAGCGTTAAGGACAGAATAGCCCTTAACATGATAGAGGACGCAGAGGCAAAGGGTAAGATAAAAAAAGGTGATACTATAATTGAACCAACAAGCGGGAACACAGGCATTGGCTTAGCCCTTGTGTGCGCTGTTAAGGGATACAGATTAATCCTTGTGATGTCAGAGAGCATGAGTTTTGAGAGAAGGAATTTGCTCGCCTCATACGGCGCTGAATTGGTTCTTACTTCTGCAAAGGATGGAATGCAGGGCGCAATTGATAAGGCAACTGAAATCCTAAAAGAGCATCCTGAATATTTTATGCCGAATCAGTTTGAGAATCCTGCGAACCCTGCAATGCACAAGAAGACAACTGCCATAGAGATATGGGATGCAATGGATGGAAAGATTGATGCCTTTGTTGCAGCCGTTGGCACAGGCGGAACTATTACAGGGGTTGGGGAGTTTTTAAAGGAAAAGAATCCTGATATAAAAATAATAGCAGTTGAGCCAGCAGGCTCGCCAGTCTTATCAGGTGGTCGGCCAGGGCCTCACAAGATTCAGGGTATTGGCGCTGGTTTTATCCCCAAGGTATTAAACAGGGGGGTTATTGATAAGATAATAACAGTTGGCGATGACGATGCCTTCAGGATGGCAAAGAGGCTTGTAAGAGAAGAGGGGCTTTTGGTCGGCATATCATCAGGCGCTAATATGATGGCGTCATTGCAGGTGGCAAAGGAGCTTGGTAAAGGCAGAAAGGTTGTAACAGTTCTTCCTGATACAGGGGAGAGGTATTTTAGTATAGAGAAGTATTTTAATATGTAATATATTAAATCCTAAATTCTAAACAAGGGCGAACATAAAGTTCGCCCCTACAGAATATTAGATAATTCAGATTGTAGGGGCGAATCTTGCATTCGCCCTCAGAAATTTAGAATTTGTTTGGAATTTAGAAATTGGAATTTTGGATTTGCTTTTTAAAATTATGTCAAGTTTTACAGAAGAACAAATAAGAAGATACAGCAGGCATATAATACTGCCTGAGGTAGGCGGCAAGGGCCAGAGAAAGATCCTTGAGACAAAGGTGCTGATAATCGGCGCAGGCGGACTTGGCTCGCCCATCGGGCTTTATCTTGCTGCTGCTGGTATTGGTAGGATAGGGATTATTGACGGTGATGTTGTTGACCTCTCTAATCTGCAGAGGCAGGTGTTCCATCACACGTCTGACCTGAGCAGGCCAAAGGTGGAATCTGCAAAGGCAAAGATGCTCGCAATAAACCCTGATATAGAGGTTGCAACATATAATGAGAGATTGTCATCTAAAAATGTCATGTCCATCTTTTCTGAATATGATATTATTGTTGACGGCACAGACAATTTCCCAACAAAGTTTCTTATAAATGATGCTGCAATCTTTGCAAATAAGCCGCTTGTTCACGGAGGCATACTGCGGTTTGACGGTCAGGTGATGACAATCATCCCTAACCAGTCTACATGCTACAGGTGCATTTTCCACAATCCGCCGCCGACAGGATTAGTCCCATCATGCCAGGAGGCGGGCGTGCTTGGCGTTCTTGCAGGCGTAATCGGCACGATACAGGCAACTGAGGTCTTAAAACTTGCTGTTGGCAAGGGAAGGCTCTTGTCAAACAGGTTATTGACATATAATGCATTAAGGTCTAAATTCAGGGAGGTAAAGCTGCACAGGAATCCAAAGTGCGCTGTTTGCGGCGAGAAGCCGACTATAAAGGAATTGATAGACTATGAACAGCCGGTCTGCGCGATTTGAAATATGATTAGATTTGAAATATGATTACACAGATAATAAAGGCAGATTACACAGATTATAGCTATTGGGGCGCCTCATAAATAGCTTTACACCTTTTGTCATTCCTGCATGCTTCTGGCAGGAATCCAGGGTTTATAGAGAATTCCTTTTCTGGATTCCCGCTCAAAAACGCTGCGGGAATGACACTAAAAGAATGTAAAGAAGTATTAGGGACACCACACTATTAATCGGTGTAATCGTTTTTCATAATCGGTGCAATCAAGTATTAGGAGAGTTAATGAGTAAGATAAAGGGTTTAAAATGCAGGGAGTGCGGCAAAGAGTATCCGGCAGAGCCATTGCATGTATGCGAGTTCTGTTTCGGACCCCTTGAGGTGAATTACAATTATGACTGGATTAAAGGCCAGATAAGCAGGGAGAAGATTGAAAAAGGGCCAAAGAGCCTCTGGAGATACATTGACCTTTTGCCTGTTGCAGGCGAGGCTACAGTAGGTCTTTATGCTGGTTTTACGCCATTAATCAGGGCGCATAATCTTGGAGAGGAACTTGGACTTGATGAGCTTTATATTAAGAATGATACAGTGAATCATCCGACCCTTTCATTTAAGGACAGGGTTGTATCCATTGCCTTAACAAGGGCAAAGGAGCTTGGCTTTGATACAGTAGCATGCGCATCAACTGGCAATCTGGCAAACTCTGTTGCAGCCCATGCAGCAGAGGCAAGGCTTAAATGTTTTGTATTCATACCCGGTGATTTAGAGGCAGGCAAGATACTTGGCAGTTTAATCTATCAGCCCACAGTTGTTGCTGTTAATGGAAATTATGATGATGTTAACAGATTGTGCAGCGAGATTGCTGCTGAATACAAATGGGCATTTGTGAATATCAACATAAGACCCTATTATGCAGAGGGTTCAAAGACCCTTGCCTATGAGACAGCAGAGCAGCTTGGCTGGACAACACCTGACCAGGTAGTTGTTCCTGCTGCATCAGGCTCTCTTTTGACCAAGATATGGAAGGGATTTAATGAGATGCATAAGATCGGGCTTATTGATAAGGTCAACACAAAGGTGAATGGAGCGCAGGCAGAAGGCTGCTCGCCCATTGCCACTGCTTACAAAAACAAGACAGATTATGTAAAGCCTGTAAAGCCCAATACCATTGCAAAGTCTATTGCCATTGGCAACCCTGCTGACGGCTATTATGCCTTAAAGGTTGTGTTAGAAAGCGGAGGCGCCTTTGATACTGTAACAGACCCTGAGGTTGTTGATGGCATGAAGCTCCTTGCAAGGACAGAGGGTATCTTTGCAGAGACTGCAGGCGGCGTGACAGTTGGTGTGTTAAAGAAATTGGTTGAGAGCGGGAAGATAAAAAAGAAGGATAGAACAGTTGCCTATATAACAGGAAATGGCTTAAAGACACAGGAGGCAGTGATAAACGCAGTCGGCTCGCCTGTGTTTATTGACCCGAAGCTTAGCGCTTTTGAAAAGATACTAAAAAAGTAGGGAAACGAATTAAATAATGTTACATGTAGGGCAAGAGTGTAGGCACGAATTTATTCGTGCAAAAGGCACGGTTAAAACCGTGCCTACATGTAAGAAGAAAACAAAAGAATGACAGAAAGAAACTATAGGAGGTTTTAGGATGCCTGTGAAAGTTAAGATACCTACTCCATTAAGAAAATTGACAGGAAACAGTGGAGAGGTAGAGATTGATGGTAAGAACATTGGCGAAATGATTGAGAATCTTGAGAAGTCATATCCTGGCTTGAAGGAGCGTTTGTGCGATGAGACAGGCGCTATAAGAAGGTTTGTGAATGTATATATAAATGAAGAGGACATCCGTTTTATGCAGGGCAAGGATACATCATTAAAGGATGGGGATGAAATATCAATCATTCCTGCAATTGCAGGGGGAAGCGAGGTATAAATGGCAAGCGTAAAGGTGCGTTTGACTTTTCCAGAGGACAAGATTAAGGAGCCGATTATTTATAATGTCGGCCATGAGTTTAAGGTTATAACAAATATCAGAAAGGCAGATGTAAGGGAAAAGAAGGGCTGGGTTGACTTAGAAATAACAGGAGAGCCAACAGAGATTGAAAAGGCTGTTGACTCCATGAAGAAGAAGGGTGTAAAGGTTGACCCAATAGAAAAGAATGTAATTGAGTAATAAGATGCCAAGTTTTACAGACGAGCAGATAAAAAGATACAGCAGGCATATAATACTGCCAGAGGTAGGCGGCAAGGGACAGAAGAAGATTAATAATGCAAAGGTCTTCTGTGTCGGCGCAGGAGGGCTCGGTTCGCCTGTTGCATTATACCTTGCTGCAGCAGGCGTAGGCACAATAGGGATTATTGATGCTGATGTGGTAGATTTGAGCAATCTCCAGCGCCAGATACTCCATGCAACACCTGATTTAAATAAGCCAAAGGTGGAGTCTGCAAAGGAGACGCTTACTGCAATAAATCCTGATTTAAAGATTGTTACATATAAAGAATATCTTGCTGTAGACAACATAATTGACATTATTAAGGACTATGATATTATCCTTGACGGCTCTGACAATTTTCCAACAAGATTTCTTGTTAATGATGCAACATACTTTGCAAAAAAGATTTTGGTATCAGGCAGCATATTCAGGTTTGACGGACAGGTTGCAGTTTTTAATCATAAATCAGAAACTTCGCCTTGCTACAGGTGCCTTTATCCTGAGCCGCCGCCAGCAGGCCTTGTGCCGTCATGCCAGGAGGCAGGCGTGCTCGGCGTTATTGCAGGCACAATAGGCACACTTCAGGCAACAGAGGCATTAAAGGAGATACTTGGCATAGGCGACAGCCTTGTCGGCAGATTGATTATATACGATGCCTTTGATATGAGATTCCAGGTTGTTAAGATACACAAAGATTCTAATTGCCCGTTATGTGGCAGGGAGCCGAAGATAAAAGAGCTGATGACATATGAGCAGACATGCCATTTATAAAAAAGGCTAAAGGCTTTTGGCTGAAGGCTAAAAGTTTTTGACCTTTTGCCCTTTGCCTTTAGCCCTCTGCCATTCGTTTATTTATGCTTACCATACCAAAACATTTTATAGACGATATAATTAGTCATGCAAAGGCGGAGGCGCCCCTTGAGTGCTGTGGCATCCTTGCAGGCAAGGATGGGTCTGCTACGCATATCTATAAAATGAAAAATACAGAAGATGACCCTGACAAGT
The DNA here is from genome assembly GCA_016214425.1 of Nitrospirota bacterium. Taxonomy (GTDB): domain Bacteria; phylum Nitrospirota; class CAKKRA01; order 9FT-COMBO-42-15; family 9FT-COMBO-42-15; genus 9FT-COMBO-42-15. The sequence goes on along the minus strand of JACRON010000188.1, from coordinate 1,821 downwards.
ATTTTATGGAGCCAAAGGAGCAGTTTGCTGTGATTAAAGATATGCGGCTAAAAGGGATAGACATGCTCGCCATCTACCACTCACATCCTCACAGCCCTGCCCGTCCCTCTGGTGTAGATATAAACCTTGCTTACTATCCTGAGGCAGTCTACATCATTATTTCATTAATGGACACAGCAAAGCCTGTGATAAAGGGTTTTCTCATCAAAGAGGGGAAGGTAGAAGAGACGACAATAAGGATAAATTAAAATGCAAAAATCAAAATGTAAAATTACATATTAAAATTTAAAAAAATTTGGCTATTTTTAATCTTTGCATTTTACATTGTAATTTTGATTTTTGATATCTAATTTTTGATTTTCATAAATACTCAAAACCATTAGGTTCAAATACTTGTAGGAGTTTACATGGAAATTAAAATCAATTCAACAACCCTTTCCTTAGTAAAAGGCGATATTACAAATGAAGAGACAGACGCCATCGTTAATGCAGCTAATTCACGGCTTGCCGGCGGTGGAGGTGTTGACGGCGCTATTCACAGGGCAGGCGGGCCAAAGATTATGGAGGAGTGCAGAAAGATTGGCGGCTGCCCCACAGGAAGCGCTGTAATTACTACAGGCGGAAATCTTAAGGCAAAGTATGTTATACATACAGTTGGCCCGGTTTACAGGGATGGGAAAGATAGAGAGGCAGAGCTTCTGTCAAGCGCCTACAGAAAAAGCCTTGAACTTGCTGTCTCAAAAGGGCTAAAGTCCATTGCCTTTCCATCCATAAGCACAGGCGCCTATGGTTATCCAATTAATGAGGCAGCAGAGATTGCATTAAGGACAGTAATAGAATTTATAAAAGCAGCGGCAGCGCCTCTGCAAATTATAAGATTTGTTTTGTTTTCAGATAAGGATTTGAAGGTGTACGAAGAAACATTAAAAAAGTTGAAATCTTAACCACCCTCCCCTTAATCCCCTCCCATCAAGGGAGGGGAAATAATAAGGTTCCCTCTCCCCTTGTGGGAGAGGGTTAGGGTGAGGGGTATGTAACACTAAATATTGCGTTTGCATTGCAAATGAGGTTACCATGTTCAGAAACTCAATTAAACTCGGCACTATCCTCGGCATTACTATCAGGCTTGACTATTCATGGTTTATTATCTTTTTTCTTATCACATGGTCTTTATCAGCGCACAGACTGCCGCTTCTTTATCCTGATTGGCCTCAAATTACATACTGGACAATCGGAATAATTACAAGCATCCTCTTTTTTACCTCTGTTTTGATCCACGAAATGGCGCACAGTTTAGTGGCACGCAAACATGGAATACCTGTAAATAATATTACACTCTTTATTTTTGGCGGAGCTGCACAGATTACGCAGGAGCCAAAACAGGCAAAGGACGAGTTTATGATGGCCTTTGCAGGCCCCGCAGCAAGCCTTGTCTTAAGCGCCATATTTTGGATATTATATCTGCTTCTCCGTAGTCTCAGCGAACCTATTGCAACTATTTTCTCATGGCTTGGAAGCATAAATCTAATGCTTGCAATATTTAATTTTATTCCGGGTTTTCCCTTAGACGGCGGCAGGGTTCTGCGCGCCATTGTCTGGGGCGCTACACAGGATTTTGCAAGGGCTACACAGATTGCTGCTGCAATAGGCAGGGGCATTGCATTCCTGTTTATCTTTATTGGCATCTGGATGATATTCGGCGGCAACTGGGTTAATGGATTATGGATTGCATTTATCGGCTGGTTTCTTGAGAATGCTGCCACTACAAGCTATCGTCAGGTAGCGCTAAAGGATATGCTCCAGGGACACACTGTTAAAGAG
>JACRON010000067.1 GCA_016214425.1 Nitrospirota bacterium | reverse complement strand
ACAGCGCGGGTTATAACATTATTTTTGATATACCTTTTATTTAGAAAAATATCTATATGATTCCTCTCTGCCCTGTTGAATGAGGGCTTTGAGATAAGGCCGTATATGCTGATGTCATTATCCACTCCAGAGACCTCTATCATATTATTCAAAAAGTCCTCGCCATAAATCTGATAAATTCGATGATAAAGGGGAGAGGGAAGGGTGAGGGGTAAAATAGCAGGCAGATTTAATAATTCCTTTTTATTATTAGTAAGCCTGAAGTGTATGTGCGGATTGGCAATAGCCTGCTGGTTTATGACAGCGCTGATATGCGCCATCTCTGTGTTATCAGATTTCAGAAACTTCAGCCTTGCAGGTGTGTTGTAAAATAAATCAGAGACCTCAATGACGGTTCCGGAGGCAGCCCCGGTTTCAGATGCCTTTTTCACCTTTCCGTCTTCCATCTCAATCAGTGTGCCAGCGCTAATCACCCTCTCCTCAACCCTCCCCCCACGAGGAAGAGGGGAAGGTGGGGCTTGCTTTGTTATTAACTTAATTTTTGAAATAGATGCAATGCTCGGAAGCGCCTCGCCCCTGAAACCCAGTGTAGTAATATTAAAGAGGTCTGCCTCTTTATTAATCTTGCTTGTGGCGTGCTTTTCAAAGGCTGTCAGTGCATCGTCTCTTGACATCCCTTCGCCGTTGTCTGAAACGCGGATTAATTTTTTTCCAGCATTTATAATATCAATAAATATCTCTGAGGCCTTTGCATCAATGGAGTTTTCAATCAATTCCTTTACAACAGATGCAGGCCTTTCAACAACCTCTCCTGCAGCAATTTTATTGATAAGTACATCAGGCAGGATATTTATTTTTGAGGGCATTAAGACTCCAACCCCTACCCTTACCCCTCCCCATTTGTAAGGTGGAGGGGTGGGAGGGGGTGATGATAACTTTAACTAATACAAACGAATTAAATAATGTTCTATAAAATCTCCCCTAACCCCTCTTTTCCAAAGAGGGGAACACACCCCTTTATCCCCTCTTAATAGAGGGGAAAGTTTCCCCCTTTGAAAAAGGGGGATTAAGGGGGATTTTAAAATTGTTTTGTCAACATGTTTTCTGCGTTTATATTACTTAATCGTCCCAAGCTTCCCTTTAGCAAGGGATGCCTCTTTCGTGTTTGGAAACTGATCAACAACCTTTTTTAAATATGTCTTTGCCTTTGCCTTGTCTTTGAGCTCTAAATATGCAAACCCTGCTTTTAGAAGTGACGCTGCAATTTTTTCGCTTTTTGGATAATTGACAGAAACCTTGTCAAGCGCCTCTATTGCCTTTTTATATTCCCCTTTGCCATAATAACATTCGCCAATCCAGTACTGGGCATTGGAAGCTAATGTAGCATCAGGAAATTCAGTCAGATATGCCTGAAAGCCTGTCAGGGCGAGGTCATAATTTCCATTTACATAGTCCTGATAGGCGCGATTATATACATCTGACGGATTCTGGCCTGTCTTGCCTTTTTCCTGCGGCGCTGGGGGGGCAGCAGCCTTCTCCGAAGCGCTTGGCTTTCCCTCTGCAGCAGCAACCTTTGCAGAAAGTTCTTTAATCTTATATGCCTGGTCATCCAATCTCTGTGCAAGCTCTGAAATCCTGTGGTTATTCTCCTCAAGCTTGCCCTGAATGAGCTGGATATCAGTGGAAAGCTGGTCTATCTTTACGCCTAAATCAGCAATTATCCTGTGCAGGTCCTGCTGGCCCTTTTGTGAGGTGGTCGTCCTATCCTTTAAGTAACCTTCAACAACCTCCATCCTCTGCTGCAATTGATTCTGCTTGCGATTAACTGTATCAAGGTCGTCCCTGAGTTTAATAAATTCTGCCTGCGGGGCGCAGCCCAGTAGACCGATAGCAAGTAAAATTAGTAAGACAATTCCTTTTTCCCAGATATTCATAATATATAATCCTTCTATCACAAATGAAATAAGTTCTAAATCCCCCTTAATCCCCCTTTTTCAAAGGGGGAAATTTCTTTATCCCCCTCTTTGGAAAAGAGGGGTTAGGGGAGATTTATTTTAACATTAAAATAGTGAACAGTGAATAGCAACAGTTTTTACTGACAACTGTTCACCATTCACTGTTCACTGATAATTACTGTCCTACAACTGCAAAATGCGCCCTTCTGTTCTTCTGCCAGCAGTCCTCTGAATGGGCAGCGCACTGCGGCTTCTCTTCGCCATAGCTTATTGTAGATAGCCTTTCTGATTTTATGCCAAGGGTGGACAGATACTTACTCACTGCCTGCGCCCTCTTTTCAGCAAGCGCAATATTATACTCATTTGTCCCTCTCTCATCTGCATGGCCCTCAATTTTAATCTTGGCCTTAGAGTTGGAATTCAGCCACTTTGCATTTGACTGAAGCGCAGGCTTTGCATCATCCCTTACTGCAGATTTGTCAAAATCAAAATACACATCATTAAGCCCGCCAGCAGATGTCTCTTTCACCACTGGCGTCTCAATCCTTGGCTGAGAACCGCTGTCTGACGTCGGTGCAGGCGCTGAAGCCACCTTCTCATCCGCACCCTTTGCATCCTTTGCTGTTTCCACCTTCTTTGCACATCCAAAAGAAATTAAAGACCCTAAAACTAAAACGCCGATAAAAACCAATACACCCTTCTTCATTTTAAAACCCTCCTTTTATTTAGTTTATAATACAAACGCATTAAATGCCGTTACATGATAAAGTAATATTAATTTATTTTAAAATCCCCCTTAATCCCCCTTTTTCAAAGGGGGAGATTCCTTTATCCCCCTCACCCTTCCCTCTCCACATCACGGCGACCATGATGGATTGATATTGCTTGAGCTGTCATTTGTAAGCCTCTCCACCTCGCTTCCGTCTGCATTCATTATATATATATCTGACTTGCCATGCCGTCTTGAGCTAAAGACAATGTGCCTGCCGTCAGGCGACCATTTCGGGCTCTCGTCATTTGTACTTGCATCTGTCAGTTGCTGAAAGAATGAGCCGTCAGGATTTATCACGCATATTCTGAACTTGCCGTCTATTCTTGAAACAAAGGCAATCTTATCACCCTTTGGCGACCATGCAGGGGATGTATTATAGTCGCCCCAAAATGTGAGCCTTCTGACATTTGTGCCGTCAGCATTCATTATATATAACTGCGGCGTGCCGCCCCTGTCTGAATTAAAGGCAATCTCCCTGCCGTTCGGAGACCATGTTGGAGAGACATCAGTAGCAGGGTCGTATGTAAGCCTCTTTAAATCAGACCCGTCCCTCCTTACAGTATATATCTCTGAATTTCCGTCCTTGCTTAAAGTAAATGCAAGGAGCTGGCCGTCCGGCGACCACGAAGGAGATATATTCAAGCCAGAAAAACCGAGCATCTTCCATCGGTTGCTCGTCTCCAAGTCCACAACATAGATGTCAGGGTTTCCGTCTTTATAGGATGTATATGCAAGCCACCTCCCATCAGGGCTCCACGCAGGCGACAATTTTATTGCCTTGTCTCCTGTAATCTTTTTTGGATTATTGCCGTCATAGTCTATTATATATATTTCTTTATCGCCTGACCTGTCAGAGATAAATGCAATTCGGGTGTTTGCAATCCCTTTGCTGCCAGTGTATCTGAATACAATCTCGTCAACAAAGCGGTGAACCATGTTTCTGATTAAATTTTCATTCCCAAAATATCTCTTGCTTACAACAATGTCTGTGCTGACAGAATCGTAAAGATTTCCCTCAAGCACCAGCTCTTTATCTTTCAGGCTAAGTCTCGCCCATACTGCAGCGCTAACGCCAAAGGTGCCCATCCTCTTTATGACCTCTTTCTGCGGCTCTGAATTTACCCTTGTATCTATGCCGAGCTTCTCTACATCAACCAGATAAAATAATTGTGTCCGTTTTAAATCAGCGAACAGGACATCCTTTGCAGTCTCTTTTAATCCCTTTATCTTTGCATTATCAGATATATCAAATGCTGCAATTGGTATCTTCTGCGCCTCTGCCCTTATAACACCAAGATTAACATCCTGTGCATAGGCATCAACGGATGCCTGATCAAAAAAGGAATTGCCAGAGGTCTCTATAATCTCTGTTGATAATATCTTGCCATTTCTGCCAATGACAACCCTTACCCAACTGCTACCCTTTATCAAAGGAGGAGGAGACCAGTTTCTCTCTATCTTGTTTCTCAGGCTAATCTCATAATATGGAAACTTAAAATTATCAGATGAAATAGCGACAGGGCCTGAAATTCCTCCTGCTGTTTTCTTTTCCCCTCTTGTCTCTTCAACCTTCCTGCTTGGTGATGGCGAACGCACCTCCTCTTTTTTTAATTCAGGGACATTTACCTCTTTCTTTTTAATCTCTTCCTTCTTTTTAATAGGCTTTGAAGCAGCCTTCTTTTCGCTCTTTATATCCCCCTTTTTATCAACCGGCGGAGTTAATGTATTTGACAACTCCGTGCTCTGCGGCAGGTTTACAAGTTTGACTTCATATATTGTTGTCTTTGCAAATCTGAATAAAAAATATTGATTAAAAAGCAATACGGCTATAAGAACAATATGCAGCGCAAAAGACAACAGCAGCATTTTCTCTATCTCAGATGAGAATCTTGAATATCTATTTATTGAGATAGGAGAATCATTCATAAAACCACCACAGATTAGATTTTATCCCTCCTTATTAGTAAATACAGGCTCTGTTACCATGCCAAGTTTATCTATGCCTGCTTTTCTAGCTGCATCCATTACCTTAACAACTACACCATAAAGGGCTTCACTGTCTCCACGCAGGTAAAGGGTGATATTGGGATTCTGCTTCTTTTTTACAGATAAAGTATATTCAAGCCTATCAATTGATATTTTTTCTTTATCAAGATAGACATCACGGTTCTTTGTAACTGTCATGACTATCCGTTCCTCTGATTTGATTGTATTTGTTGATGACTGCGGAAGGTTAACATCAATGCCCCTGTACATCATTGGCGCAGTAACCATGAATATTATCAACAGGACAAGAACAACATCAACAAGTGGAATGATATTGATGCTTGCCATCAGCTCTCTGCTTCTTCTTGGATTAAATTCCATAATTATCTCCTCTTTAGGCCTTCCTCAACATAGCTTAAAAACTCTGTTGCAAATGAATCCATATCAATGGAAACCTGCCGTATCTTGTTAAGAAAATAGTTGTATGCAATAACTGCTGGTATTGCTGCTGCAAGGCCTGCTGCGGTTGCTATGAGGGCCTCTGCAATGCCTGGCGCCACTGCTGCAATGCTTGCAGAACCTGTAAGCCCTATCTGCTGGAATGAACTGATAATACCGAGAACAGTTCCAAAGAGCCCGATAAAAGGTGTAATGTTGCCTGTGGTTGCAAGGAACACCAGGTATCTTTCAAGATAGGACGCCTCGTCCTGCACAGATGAGTGCAATACCCTCTCTGTCCTTTTTATTATCTGGCTTCTTTCATCAGTAGAATATGTGTCCTCTGCCTTTGGCTTTGCCATAGCTGTGAGACCCTGATACGCTTCATGAAAGATATTTGCAAGAGGGCTGCCCTTGTAGTGCTCCACCTTTTTTGACACCTCGCTTAGGCTTGTGGATTTTCTAAAGACTGACCTGAATTTATTGGACCCTGATATTGCACTTTTGAGGACGCGATATTTAAAAAATATTATACCCCAAGACACAATTGAAAAGAGAAGCAGAATCAAGAGCACAGCCTTTGCCATCAATCCTGACTTTGTAATAAGGCCTACTAAATTTGAATCTAAGACACCAATTGAATTCTGATATAATAAAAAATCTAAATGCATTTCCTTCCCCCTATCTTAAATAAAATTTAAAATTCCCAATTTGCAATTTTCAATTTTCATACATCACCTTTCCCATATCTGTTACATCATATCCGCCCAATGTCATTACCTTATCCTTAAACTCTTTGTCACTTCTTATAATATTTAACAGGTTCTGAATCATTGGCAGACTATGAAATTCTTTTGGGATTGCTATGTCGTATCGTTCCTTTGCAACAGGGATAAAATCAAGCTCAAGCGCCCTTGCAGCAGAGAGGATGGCAAGACCGGCATCTGCTGCCCCGCTTTTTACAGCAGCAGCAACACCCATGTGCGTATACTCCTCATGGCTATAGCCATTGATGCCGTGAGGGTCTATCTTCAAGTCCTTTAGATGCTTGTCTAACAAAAGCCTTGTGCCGGAACCGTTCTGTCTGTTTATAAATGTTATATCCTTTCTTGTTAAATCCTTAAAGTCTTTGATGCCCTTTGGATTGCCTCTATATATAAGCAGCCCCTGCTCCCTGTAGACAAGGTTTATTAGTACAATCTTTCTTTCAGGCAAGAGCCTCTTTAAAAATGGCGCATTATATTCACCAGTCTCCTCATCAAGAAGATGCGTGCCTGCAATATGCGCCTCACCGCGTCTTAATGCTATCAAACCTCCCATACTGCCGACATGGGCAGAGGAAAGGCTCAAATGCGGATGCCTCTTTTTAAGTATATTTGATAGGATATCAAGGATATTATCATGGCTGCCGATGCAGACAATGGTATTTACTATTTCATCTCTTGGCCGCAAGAGCTCAACATCCACCTCTGTGCCGCCTGCTATGCCTTCACTTGCTGCAGGAACTCTAATAATTCCATCAGCACGGACAAGGGACATAAGCGCGCCTGCGCCTCGTTGTATTGGTGTTGCAATGATATTGCCTCCGACACTGCCGAGCTTTACCCTTACAAACTCCTCCTGACCAAGCGGCGATGAGACCTGCCTTGAGAGTCTTGCCTTTAATCTTTCTGCAACTAACTCGCTCATGCCGTGCCATTTATAGATTATGGGCTTCACAAAGAGCTTAAAAGTAAGGACTGCGGATACCGGATAACCGGGAATGCCTACAACAGGCTTTCCTTTTATCATGCCGAGGATAACTGGCTTCCCCGGCTTTATATTTATTCCGTGTACAAAAACCTCGCCGAGCTCTTTTATGACATGAACAGTAAAATCCTCAGACCCTGCAGATGAACCAGCATTAACAACAACCATATCGCCTGCATCAAGCGCCTTTAGTATATTTGCCTTTAAAAGCTCGTAATCATCCTTGACAATTGCCCAGCGCACTGCCTCAGCGCCCCATTCCTCTGCCATGCCGCTGAGTATGCTTGAATTGTATTCTATTATGCCGCCTCTTTCTAATTTTGTGCCAGGCTCTATTAACTCAGTTCCTGTGGGGATTATTACTATTTTCGGTTTTCTTCTTACTGAAATCTTTGTTATGCCGCCTGCAAGCATTGCGCCCATATCAATAGGCCTGATTTTATGATTTTCTGGAAGTATCAGCTCTGTTGAAACAATATCCTCACCGATTGTTCTTACATGATGCCATGGTGTTGCTGGTTTTATTATCTCAATCTCGTTATCAGATACCTTATTGACATCCTCAATCATTATAACAGCATTAAAGCCTTCAGGCATAGGGTCTCCTGTATCAACTGCTACTGCCTG
>JACRON010000245.1 GCA_016214425.1 Nitrospirota bacterium | reverse complement strand
ACTATATCAGGATGAAACTTCCTGCCGCTGTCTTTTATTATCTCCATGCGTGCGCTATCCCTGCTCATTGCGTCACGATATGACCTGTCAGTTGTTATTGCATCAAATATCTCTGCGATATTTATTATCCTTGCGCCAACAGGTATATCTTCTCCCTTTAAACCTTTGGGATAACCAGAGCCGTCGTATGCCTCATGATGATGCAATACTGATGGTATCGTGGCTGAAAATATTGGATTCAACGCCAGTATCTTTGCGCCTATTACAGGGTGCATACTTATATGCTCCCTGTCCTTTTCTGACAGCCCCTTTCCTACCATTAATACAGGAACGCCTATCATACCAACATCATGGGCAAGCGCTGCAAGTTCAATGTCCTTTATGTCTTTTTTAGGAAGGCCCATTTCATAAGCAATCCTCAGGGCATAATCCCTTACCTTTTCAGAGTGTCCGCTTAAAAAATGGTCTCTTGCATCTATTGCCTCAATGAAATTCTTAAATGGCCCCCAGAAACCGCTTTTAAGGTTTTTAATCTCCTTAATCAATCTCTGCTTCTCAACAGCCCTCTGAACAAGGAATGACATCTTATCAATCTCAAATGGCTTTGAGAGATAATCAAATACCCCTTTTCGTATCAAAGATATCGCCTCTTTTACATCAGGTGTGTCAGAGATAAATATCAGCTCGCCTGAGGAGCCGTTATTCTGCAGGGTATTTAAGAAATCCGTGCCTTTTACATCAGGAAGGTTGTAGGAGGAGATTATTACATTAAAGGGAAGGTTCTTAATCTTCTCAATGGCCTCTTGCCCGCTTCCAGCAGTATCAACTACATAACCATCCCTTTCAAGAAAGAATTTGATGCTCTGCCTTATATGAAAGTCACTGTCAACTATAAGGGTATTCTTTTGCCCTTCATCCATAGAAGCATAACCCTTTCATAAATAAGTCATATAAGTATAAGTCGTATAAGTCTTATATAACTTATACTTTTAAAGTAATTATACCCAAAGACCTTAAATTAGTAAAGGAAAGCGCAAGATTGGCGATAAAACATATAACCTGTTGCAAATATTAAAAAATTTATTGTATTCCCCACACAAACGATATTAATGTGGGGGTAAAATTTCCTTTGCAACATCCCCTAAAAGCGTATATACTATGAACCCAACTGCTATGAAAAGGACAATAGAGAGCAAGGATATCATTCTTTCTGCCTCATCAGGTGTATTAATTGCCTTATCCTTCCCAAGGTTTGACCTTTATCCCCTTGCATGGGTTAGTCTTATACCGCTTCTTGTTGTATTAAAGGATAAGGATAAGAAAGAGACATTCTTATTCGGCTGGCTTGCCGGACTTGTTTTCTTTCTGATTACTATATACTGGGTAACAATCACAATGCATAATTACGGCAAGGTTCCAATGCCAGTAAGCTATGCAATAATGTTCCTCTTAGCCTTATATCTCGGTATATACACAGCCATCTTCGCTTACCTGTATAACATGACTAAAGAAGGCTCGCCAGTTATCAGGCTGATTATCGGGCCGCCATCACAGAGATTGCAATTTTAATCAGAAAAAGGGGAAGAAAAGAAAAATGGCATTATAAAAACCTTATAGCATTAACAGCAATACCTGTATTTCTTTTTACGACAATATACATCTATGGATATATAAAACTATCTTCAAATAAGAATGATGCTAATAATCAAAAAATAAAGGTGGGACTTCTTCAGGGGAATATTGACCAGAGTAAAAAATGGGATATTAAATTTAAAAGAGAGACAATAGACATATATCTTAATCTTTCAAAAAAGGCAAAAGCAGAAGGCGCTGAACTTATTATATGGCCAGAGACAGCAGCGCCCTTCTTTTTTGAACAGGAAAAGGAATACCAGAAGATGCTTGCTGATTTTGTTAGAGAAAATAATATCTATCTTTTATTTGGCAGCCCAGCAATAAAGGATTACAATAAGCTTCTTAACAGGGCATATCTAATTTCTCCAGAGGGAGAGATATTATCAAGATACGATAAGATACATCTTGTTCCATTTGGCGAATATGTTCCGATGACTAAGCTCCTATTTTTTATAAACAAGCTGGTTGAAGGCATTAGCGACTTTATCTCAGGTGAAGAATATACAATAATGAAAACAGACGGCGGCAGATTCGGTGTTGTAATCTGCTATGAGATAATCTTTCCAGAGCTTGTAAGGGAGTTTATTAAAAAGGATGCAAATTTTATGGCAACAATCACAAATGACGCCTGGTTTGGCAAGTCCTCAGCGCCTTATCAGCACTTTTCAATGGCTGTGTTCAGGGCTATAGAAAACAGGGTGCCTGTTGTTCGTGCAGCAAACACAGGCATTTCAGGGACAATTGATTCATCAGGAAGGATAAAAAAGGCAACAGGCATATTTGTTGAGACATATATTACAGATGAGATTGAGATATCAAAAGAGCACAAGAAGACATTTTATACAAAATATGGGGATATGTTTAGCTATATCTGTACAGTTATTGTTATTGGATTCTTTGGATGGAATTTTATTAAAATAAGAAAAAGAACCTAACAAGTCAGATGCAGTAGTGCAATTACTTTTTTTCCCTTAGGCATATTATTAAACAACTCAACTGCCTTACCAGTCTTCTCAACATGGGCAATTATATTCTTTGATGTAAGAAAACTGAGCGCCTCATCTGAAACCCTCATAGCGCCAAAATATCCTGTGCCAATTATAATTATTTCAGGTTTTTCTTTAATAGCCTGTGTTATATCTTCTATCTGAAGGTAATGCCCCTCTTTCCGCCACCATGATGCATCAACCCTGTCAGGATATATGATTACATCTGATGTATAAGTCTTGCCGTCAATATCAATTTTGCCGAAGGAGTAATAAGTAATCTTCATAAAAGAACTCCGGCTGACACTTTTTTATTTCTTTTGCCGCTTCAATATCTTTTCAAGATCCTTTAAAATCTCCGGCATCTCTAAAACAGCAGAAAACTCCTTAACCCACTTACGAATGCGCCTCAGGTTCAGTTTAGGATGGGCATCCCGTATCGCCTCTATATCAATCAAATCCCTCTCAATGATAATTCCTTTTCAGACTTTATACAATTTTTTGAGTTTCAACCATCGCTCCCTAACCTCTGCCTCGCCCTCTTTCAAGGCCTCATCCCATCCAAAATCCTTTACCCATTGCATAAGCACTAAAAGCTGCTTAAATTTCTGGGCAGGGGAAGTATGGCGAAGTTCCATTTTTTCAGCCTCATTGACTGCCTTCCAGCGTCTTTTAAATTCCCGCGCCTCTTTTTTTGTAATCAGGCCTTTCATAAATTAAATTATATCACACATAGGGTAGAATTAACAGAATCAAACTGAGAATTTTTTGATTTCCCTGCAGATAGTATTATAATTACGCTTCTATTGTCTTAAGGGCTGATTTGGTGAGAACGGTTCTGTTTAGCTTTATGATCGCGCGCTAACGTTAGAATTAACCGGCTGGCGTGGCTTTATCGCGCCAGTCCGTGTTGAATGAAAAGTTAGGCATTTGATTCGGCCATATCCGCTTTAAGGGCTTTGACAGAAAAAATCTGTTGTTTGTATCTTCGGGCCGCGACATTTGAAGAAGAACCAGCATGTTTCGTATGTCTGGGTAATTCTTGGTCTGCAACTTTGTCCACTAGGACAACTCAATACTTGGTCCTGGCCTTGCACCCCGCTTCCTCCAACGTTTCGCAATGGAGTTTCTCCACACCAGCCGTCAGATCGCGTTATACCAGACAAGCAAACAGAGTTAGACGTGCAAACACTATTCAATGAAGGTGCTGGGACAGTATTCTTCAGGAAACAAACTGCACTTGTTGGGTGCTTTAACGGTGGCCTTACGAAAGTCCAAGCCTGACAGTTAGCATTACCGTTGCAGGCGGCTGCACATTGGTCAGGAGTTGTTACCAAAACGCTCGCAATATCACTACCGAAAAAGTCGTAACCATAAGCATTGAAATTTGCAGATAACAGTAGGATTACTGCAAGGATGAAGCTGTTAACAGTATTTGTGACTTTCATGATCAACCTCCTCTGTATGTGAAAATCAGATAGAACATCCGTCTTGCCCAAGCCTAACATTCATTTTTATACTTATTCTATATTCCGTGATAAAATACAATGGAAACATCATAAAGTCAAGTGGAATATAGAAACACAGGTAGGTTGGGTCAAACCTACATTATATATTTTATCTGCTCACAATCTCTTTGCACGGTTGATAAAATT
>JACRON010000255.1 GCA_016214425.1 Nitrospirota bacterium | reverse complement strand
TATTCTCCTTTATACACTTAATAACCTTTTCAAGCCCCATTATTCTTCCTTCTCCAGATCATCCAGTATCTTTACCATCCTGATTCCCTCTTTTATGGAATCATCTATCTTAAATATCAGTTCAGGGATATATCTGATTCTCAATCTTTTTCTCAGTTCACTTCTTATGTATCCGACTGCGCTAATAAGGCCGCTGATGGTATCGCCCTTCTTCGCAGAATCATCCAGTATGCTTATATAGACCTTTGCATTTTTAAGGTCGTCTGATAAATCCACATGAGTAACAGTTACAAACCCGATCCTCGGGTCATGGATTTTATGCATTATTATATCTGCAATCTCTTCCTTTATCTGCTCACCGAGCCTGTCTGACCTTTTATAGCTTAGCATTATATTATCTCAATTTTATAGTCCACTAACTGTACAGCAGGTATGCCTTCAATAAAATCTATGACCTTATCCAACATGGCATTTATATGGCCATTTCCATTGCCAATGCAGGATACGCCTAATATTGCCTTCTGCCACAATTCATTCTCATCAACCTCTGCAATAGACACATTAAATTTAGCCCTTATCTTATCCTTCAGGCTCTTTAAAACCTGCCTCTTGCCCTTTAAAGAGTTAGCATCAGGGATATATAATTCTATAGTGCAAATCCCGATTCTCATAGTTTTGCTGCTATTTTATCTATTGCATAGGCCTCAATAACATCCCCTACCTTAATATCATTAAAATTCTCTATACTAATACCGCATTCATAGCCGCTCTGCACCTCTTTAGCATCATCCTTAAACCTCTTGAGGGATGAGAGTTTTCCATCGTATATCACCACATTGTCTCTCAAAACCCTGACGCCTGCACAGCTTCGCAGAATAGAGCCGTCTGTTACATGGCAGCCTGCAATTGTGCCAATATTGGAAACGCTGAAGATCTGCCTCACATCTGCCCTTCCAAGCACACGCTCCTTTAATGTCGGCTCAAGCAGACCCTCCATTGCTGATTTTACATTTGCAATTGCATCATAGATAATGGTATAGAGCCTTATATCCACATTCTCTTTTTCTGCTAAGGAAGATGCTTTAACCTCTGGCCGTATATTAAAGCCGATAATAATCGCATTAGACGCAGAGGCGAGCATTATATCTGTCTCTGTAATAGCGCCAACAGAGCCGTGAATAACATTCAATTTTACTGCGCTTGTGCTGAGCCTCTCCAAAGCCTCTTTAAGCGCCTCAACAGAACCCTGGACATCGCCCTTTACGATTATATTAAGCTCCTTGACCTCTCCTTCTTTTATCTTCGTATAAAGCTCGTCAAGGGTTATCTTCTTTGATTTGGCAAGTTCTGCGCTCCTCTGCCTCTGCTGCCTTGTAACTGCAATCTCCTTTGCAACCTTTTCATCATCAACAACAACAAAGGGATCGCCGGCCTGCGGCACACCTTCAAGACCAATAACCTCCACAGGTGTTGACGGCCCGGCGCTCTCCACCTTTCTGCCCAAATCATCAACCAATGCCCTTACCCTGCCGAAATATGTTCCTGTTACAAAGGCATCCCCAACCTTCAATGTTCCGCTCTGTATGAGAATTGTTGCAACAGGACCCCTGCCTTTATCAAGCTTTGCCTCAACTATGGTTCCCCGTGCCTGTTTATTCGGATTCGCCTTAAGTTCAAGCACCTCTGCCTGAAGGAGTATCATCTCAAGGAGTGAATCCAGATTGAGCTTTTTCTTTGCCGACACCTCTACAAATATGGTCTGCCCGCCCCATGCCTCTGAAATAAGCTCATATTCAGTTAATGCCTGCTTTATCTTTTCTGGATTTGCCTCTGGCTTGTCTATCTTGTTTATTGCAACTATTATAGGCACCTTTGCAGCCTTTGCATGATTAATAGCCTCAATAGTCTGCGGCATAACGCCATCATCAGCAGCAACAACAAGGACCACTATGTCTGTTACCTGCGCGCCCCTTGCCCTCATTGCAGTAAATGCCTCATGCCCTGGCGTATCAAGGAACACCACATTCTTATCCCCAACCTTTACCTTATAAGCGCCTATATGCTGTGTAATGCCGCCAGCCTCCCCTTCAGTCACCTTTGTCTGCCTTATAGCATCAAGGAGAGATGTCTTTCCATGGTCAACATGGCCCATGATTGTAACTACAGGAGACCTTGGCGTTAATAAAGCAGCGTCATCCTGAACCTCTGAAATAAGCTCTTCTGTAGATACTGTAGACACTGTTTCTACCTTAAGTCCAATGCTTTCTGCAATCAGGATTGCAGCATCTAAATCCATGGGCTGATTGATTGTTGCCATCATGCCCATCTCCATCAATTTTTTTATAATCTCGCCTGTCTTCTGGCCGATAGCCTCAGCAAACTCTTTAATTGTAATTCCTTCATGTATTTTAATAACCTTTCTCCTCGGCTTTGTAATCTCCTCTGGAACTACAGCCTTTTTAACCTTCCTTGCTGCAAATTTCTGCTTTGAAGGCCTCTTGTGAAATATCTCCAGCTCATTCCATTTTACAAGCTCATTTGGATGTTTTGCTTCCTTTTCAATCGTCTTTAAGGTCTTAAATTTTTTTGTTTTATCTTTAGGCTTGAATATCTTTTCTTTTTCTTTCTTTGCAGCCTCAACCTTTTCTATCTGTTTAGCAGGCTTTTCAGCCTCTTCTTTGGCCACCTCTTTTAGCACGACTTCAGGCTGCGGCTGTAATTCCTGGACTGCAGGAGCAGCAGAAATCTTTTCAGGCAATTTTGTTATTTCTTTTGCTTCTGCTATTGGCTGTGGAGAAGGTAATGTTTCTTTTGGTATGGCTGCCTCAGCAGGCGCCTCTAATTCTTTATGCTTCTTCTTTATAAGGACTGTGCCTTTTTTCTTTTCCTGAGGCTTTTCCTCTGCCTTTACTTTTTTACCTTTAGCAAATTTATTAATAACTAAGCTCACAGTTTTATCGTCAAGGACACTCATGTAGCTCTTGGCATCAATGCCCATTGTCTTAAGCTCTGATAGGAGCTTTTTATTGGTCATCCCTATATGTTTTGCAAGTTCAAAGACCTTTTGTCCTTCCATAAAACTATTCACCCCCTACCATTAATTCATGCAGAGTGGATCAACTCCTTTGCAGCGTCAATAATCTTCTTTGCTGTCTTCTCTCCAATCTTTGGTATCTTGGAAAGCTCATCCTCTGTTGCCTCTGCAATCTTCTTTATTGAAATAAAACCGTGCTCCTTTAATAATAACACAGTCTTCTCCCCGACACCGGGAAGGGATGCAATATCAGATTCAGCAGACCCTGCTGCAGCCTCCATTGCCTTCTCTGCTGCAGCTTCTCCTTCAGCCTCTGCCTGCTGTTTTGTCTCCTGTGCAATTGCTTCGGTAATCTCCTTTTCCCTCTCCGCAGCCCTCTTGCCCTGGTAGTCAGTTTCACTTAATATATCTATCTTCCATCCTGTCAGTTTTGCAGCAAGCCGGACATTCTGCCCCTTCTTTCCAATTGCAAGAGACAACTGCTGGTCAGCGACTACAATGGTTGCGGATTTCTCCTGCTCATTAATGCCGACCCTTTCAATCACTGCAGGGCTGAGCGCCTCGCCAATAAATGCCCTCGGGTCTTCGCTCCATGCAATAATATCAATCTTCTCTCCGCGCAGCTCTCTTACCACTGCCTGAACCCTTGAGCCCTTGACACCGACACAGGCGCCAACCGGGTCAACTGAAGAGTCTTTTGAAGCCACAGCAATCTTTGCCCTGTCGCCATGCTCTCTCACAACCCCCTTTATAGAAACTATTCCTTCGTAAATCTCCGGAACCTCCATCTCAAAAAGCTTGGCGATGAAATTAGGGTGCGTCCTTGAGAGTATAATCTGAGGGCCCTTGGGTGTATGTTTAACATCAAGTATATATGCCCTTACCCTGTCGCCCCTCCTGTATGTCTCGCCTGGTATCTGCTCCTTAGCAGGAAGAACACCCTCAGTTTTTCCAAGGTCTATTATATAGTCCCTTCTCTCCTGCCTCATCACAACACCGTTTATCAGGTCGCCCTGCTTATCCTTAAAATCCTTCAGAATAACATCCCACTCAGCCTCTCTCACCTTCTGGATTATCACCTGCTTTGCAGTCTGCGCTGCAATTCTGCCGAGGTCTTCCATCGGTATTATATTGCCTATCTCATCGCCTATCTCTGCGCTCTCATCCATCTTTGATGCCTCCTCAAGAGAAATCTCCTCTCTCGGATTCTGCACCTTTTCTACAATCTTTTTAATTGCAATAACCTGAATCTCGCCTGTCTTAGGGTCAATGCTAACATTTATATTTTCACATACAGAACCAAATTTCTTTTTTGCTGCGACCAATAAAGCTGATTCAAGGGCCTTTACAACAACACTGCCATCTATGCCCTTCTCCCTGCAAAGCTGTTCAATAACTGTTATTAATTGATGGTTCATTATTTTAAATCCTCCAAGAAAGTGTCAAAATAAAAAGCCTGACGGCAAAGTAAAAAGCTCCAGATGCAAGGCGGAGCAAGGACTCGCACCGCAGCATACTGTTTTGTATGTGAGGATGCGAGGCCGAAGCGACAACGCAGCAGATGGACTTTTTACAAAGCCGTCAAAACTCTATCTCCAGTCTCGCCTTCGCTATATTAGATAATGGAATTTCCATCTTACCAAGCCTCTCTTCTTCTATTTTCACATTACCGCTCTCAATGTCTAAAATTCTTCCAATAAATATCTTTTGATTATTTATGGGCCCGAATGTATTTATCCTGACCAACTTGCCTTTTTCGCGCTGATAATCCTCTATCTTTTTCAGCGGCCTGTCAAGGCCGGGAGACGACACCTCAAGGATATATGTATGGGGTATTATATCCTCAACATCCAATACCTGGCTGATGTGCTTGCTTGCCTTTTCACAGTCATCAAGAGAGACCCCGTCCTTCTTGTCAATAAAAACCCTGAGAAACCACTTAGGCCCGCTCTTTTTATATTCCAAATCTACCAACTCAATTCCAAAGGAAGACAGGATTGGAATAATTATATCTTTTATAGCCTCATCGCTGTCCTTTTTTTCTACGGCATCCATAAAAAATATCCAAAAAAAAATGGGCTTAAAAAGCCCACTTTTTTAGTAAGCAAGACTGTAATTTTATAACATAATAAGATTGAAAATGCAAGAAAAAAAATAAACAGGATTGCTTCTCAGAATACATTATTTCCTTGAAAGACTTTAACAAGTGTGGTTTAATTTTATTAGCTTCTATTTTTAGAGGAAACAAATGAAAAAACTGATATTAATCCCTTTGGCTGTTATTGTCCTGATAGGAATAATCCTTCTCTTTATCTTCTTTAAAAAAGGAGAAAAAGATAATCTTCTCCATACAACAGGTATTGTTGAAGGCACAGAGGTTAATCTTTCTGCAAAGGCAGCAGGAAAGATTTCTGAATTATGCTGTAAAGAAGGAGATGTTGTTAAAGAAGGTAATGTAGTCATCAGGCTTGAAAGCGATGACATCACGGCATCTGTTAAACAGGCAAGAGCAGGGATTGAAAGGGCAAAGGCAGAGGTCAATGTTTCGGAGTCAGCAATAGAAAACTCAAAGGCAAATATTGAAAGCGCCGAGGCTGAAGTAAAGAATGCAGAGGCAGATGTGGAAAGGGCAAGGGCGCAGATGGAGGAGGCAAAAAGACAGATGGAAAGGGCATCGGCCCTTTATAAGGACGGTTTCATATCAAAGGAAGATTTTGATTTAAAGACAACAAACTATGATACTGCTGTATCTGGACACGAGGCATCAAAGGCAAAACTAAGGGCTTCAATTTCAAAAAAGGATGCAGCCGCAGCCCAGCTTAATACCTCTATTAGCCAGTTGTATTCCTCAAAGGCAAGGCTAAAGGAGGCAGAGGCTGGTTTTTTATATCAAATGGCGAGGCTGAATGACACAATAATAAAGGCGCCTATCTCTGGCACAGTTGTATTCAAGGCTGCAGAGAAGGGAGAGATTGTTTCTCCAGGAATTACAATCCTTACAATTGTGGATTTGAACAATCTATGGGTAAGGGTGGACATGGAAGAAACGTTAATAGGACATGTTGAACTCGGAGCAGAGGCAATTATAAAAGCAGAAGGCATCACGAACAGAACCTTTAAAGGGAAGATTTCAGAGATAGGCAGATATGCAGAGTTTGCTACGCAAAGGGATGTTACACATGGAAGGCAGGATATAAAGACATTCAGGTTGAAGATAAGATTGGAGGATAATGCGGGTATGCTAAAGCCCGGTATGACAGTGAATGTTGATATACCGATAAAGAGATAGAAAGAATGCAAAAGTCAAATGCCATAGAAGTCAATAATATAACCAAAAAGTTTGGCGCTGTCACTGCTGTAGACAGTGTAAGCTTTAATGTGTCTGAGGGTGAGTTTTTTGGATTTCTTGGCCCGAATGGCGCAGGCAAAACCACCCTTATCAGAATGCTCACAACCTTACTTAAGCCCACAAGCGGCAGCGCAATAGTGGCTTGCTGCGATGTAGCAAGGCAGCCTGATGCTGTAAGAAGGGAGATAGGCGTTGTGCCACAGGCAATGACAAGCGACCTTGACTTGACTGGTTATGAGAATATGGATATTTATGGACGGTTTTATGGAATCCCTATGAAGGAAAGGAAAGAGCGGATTAACTATCTCTTAGAGATGGTTGGGCTTACAAACAGGGCAAATGACCTTGTTGCAACATATTCCGGAGGGATGAGACGGAGGCTTGAGATTGCAAGGGTTCTGGTGCATAGACCGAGGATGCTATTTTTGGATGAGCCTACAATAGGCCTTGACCCACAGAGCAGGCATGTAGTCTGGAATTTCCTGATGAAATTGAGGGATGGGGATTCAATCACTATTTTTCTTACAACCCATTACATGGAAGAGGCAGAGGCGCTATGCGAAAGGATAGCCATTATAGATTCAGGAAGGATAATAGCAATTGGAAGCCCTGATGAGCTTAAATCACAGATTCCGGGGAAAGATATTATTACCCTTGCCATTGGCAATCTATCAGAGAATATTACCAATGCCATAAAAGGCTTGCCCTTTGTGCATAAGATTAATATTGAAAATAACAATGTCAGGATTTATGTTGACAGCGGCGCGCATAACCTTCCTGCCCTGATAGATGCAGTAAGATCAGAAGGCGGAAATGTTGCTTCTGCAACAATACATGAGCAATCCCTTGAGGATGTCTTTATACATTATACTGGAAAGACTATCAGGGAGGAAGAGGCAAAGAAGGTAAGCTTCTTAACAGGCGCTGGTGTTCCCTTGAAATGGGGGAGATAAAAAGGAAATTTTAAGATATGGGAAGGCTGATAGCTGTAATTGAAAGGGATCTGAGAAAATTCCAGAGAAACCCTGTTGTAGCAGCAATGAGCGTGCTCATGCCAATCCTCTATCTTGTAATCCTTGGAAATTCATTTCAGGGCAAATTAAAAGACCTCCCAATAGTTGTTATAGACCATGATTCAGGCCCCTATTCAAGACGTGTAATAGAAAATCTAAGGGCAATTGAATCTGGCCAGAAAATCTTTTCTATTGTGTACCTCAAAGACCAGAAGATGGCTCTGGATGGCGTTAAAAACGGCTTATACAAGGCTGCCGTTATTATACCTCATGATTTCAGCAAAAGGGTGTCCATAAAGAAGGTGCCGGAGATCGGTCTTTTTGTTGACAATACTGACGGCATCTCTTCAGAGGCTATAAGAAATTCAATTGAAGGGGCTATAAGATCCCTCAGGCAGGAGCATGTATCAATCCGTGAAAAACAGGATGAGATATATCTGAGGGGCATTGACCTTTATGCAAAGGTTGACTACTATCAATCGCTTGTGCCAGGTGTTGTAATAATGGCAATATTCCTCGGAACCCTAACAACAGGGGTCTTTAATCTTGTCATGGATAGATTTCTTGGCATGGACGAGAGCTACCTGCTCACGCCTTTATCAAAATCCCATATAGTGGGTGGTCTTATAATAAGCGGCCTTTCTATAACAACAATTATTGCTGCACTGGTGCTTACTGTCAGCATGTTAATAACAGGAATCCCGCTTTCAAAAGGCTTTGAGCAGTGCGCTGCTATTTTTTTAGTGGTAACACTTACAACCCTTTCACTTTTAAGCCTGATGTTTGTTATCCTCGGAAGGGTAAACCATCCGAGGATTGTCGGAATATTAAGCGGGTTTCTTAATGTTATACTCTTCTTTCCAAGCGGAGCTGTCTATCCCATAGCAAGCTTTCCTGACTGGCTGAAGGCATTTGCAAAGGTCAATCCAGAGGCGTATGCTGTTGATGCTTTGAAGGCCATCCTTTTTAAAGGCGCTAACATTCTGACAATTTTGGAAGATATAGCCTTCCTCTTCATCTTTACCTTTGCAATGACAACAATAGCAATAATTACATTTAAGAGGACGCTTTAGATTTCTGGATATAATCTTTGCCAAAAAATAAAAGGCCCCGGTTTTTTAATTCCGGGGCCGTTTTAAAATCCATTTAAAAAATTAGCAGGACTCCTTGCATTTGCATGTGCCTGCTGATATCTTTGTTACCTTCTTAATAATCATTGCAATCACCTCCTTGTTTAGTGTCAGAGTGTCAGAGCATCACTGTATCAAAGTTTTTTTCTTTGACACTATGATACTTTGATGCTTTTTTTAAGTCCTAGCCGTTAACTCAACGCCCCTTGCATAACACTGCACAGGGTCAGGCGCATAAAGATCTTTATATATCTCTGCCCTGTATCTGCACCCGCCTTTGCACTCGTTTATATACTCGCAGTCACAGTTAAGCTCTGTTAATTTAATATGCTGCATCCTCTCCCAGCATGTTCTTAGGCCTTCTCTAACATCTCCGAGCGGCGCCTCTGGATAAAATCCGCACCTGATTACCTTGCCCAATGGGGTTACTGCACAGAGATGTGAACCGCATACAAAATTATTTACTGAACCGTGAGAGCCGCCTCCAAAACCATAGTGCATGTATTGAGCTGCCTCTGAATATAGAAGAGCAAAACTGCTGTTTCCTTTAAGATAGCCTGCCTCACACGGCACATCAACATTCCATTCAACAATAGCCATCTTTTCTATTAACTTATTTAAGGCATCAAATTCTCCTGTATTTTTTGAATGTATCATTGTGGCAACAGAGACATCTATCCCTGCTGATTTCAATGACTCTATACCAGCAATCGCCTTTTTGAAACTGCCTTTGCCTCTGATTGCATCGTGGCCATTCTCCATACCATCAACACTCACCTGAACCTCATGTACATTTAGTTTTTCTGCTATCTCCTTTGTTATTAGTGTTCCGTTTGAAAGGAGG
>JACRON010000066.1 GCA_016214425.1 Nitrospirota bacterium | reverse complement strand
ATGTATTGAGTGTATCATTTACCTTATCAAAGTGTTTCTTGCATCCATCGCATAGATAATCAAGTATAACAGGCGCATCAGCTACTGCATCCTTGCATGTCTTGCTCTTGCAGTCAAGAACCCTTAATGGATTCCGAGCCATCCTCCTCTGGCAGTTTTCGCAGAGTACCGGATGTTTGTCTTTAAGAAACTGTTTCAGGGCTTCTTTGTATTTTGGCCTGCATTCTTTACAGCCGAGACTGTTGAGCTGGAGGTCAAGGCCTTTAACATCTATTGCTTCCATAAGATTATTCAGCATAGAGAGTATCTCTGCGTCAAGTATCGGGCTGTCAATGCCAAAGACCTCTGCGCCTATCTGATAGAACTGCCTGTATCTCCCTGCCTGCGGCCTCTCATGCCTGAACATTGGGCCAAAATAATATAATTTTGTAATGTGCGCCTTATTGTAAAGCTGATGCTCTATATATGCGCGGACAACAGGCGCTGTGCCTTCTGGCCTTAGTGTAATCTTCTTGCCTGTTGTGTCCTCAAAGGTATACATCTCCTTTTCAACAATATCTGTTGTTTCTCCAATGCTCCTTGAAAATAGTTCTGTATACTCAAACACAGGCGCCCTTATCTCTGAAAAACCGTATATCTCAAAGACAGACCTTTCGCTCTCTGCCCAGACCCTGCCGCCATGCGACTCTATTATATGCTTTACAATAGAAAGACCAAGTCCTGTTCCTCCAAGGTCTCTTGACCTCTCCTTATCCACCCTGTAGAATCTCTCAAAGATTCGCATTAAATCGTATTTTGGTATCCCCATACCTGTATCAGCGACTGAGACCAGCACATCTTTGTTTTTGCCCTCTGCCTTAATTGTAATTGTGCCTTTCTCAGAAGTATACTTTATTGCATTGTCAATAAGGTTGACAAAGACAAGGTTTAGTTTATCCTCATCTGCTATTACTGTCAAGTCTTCTAAAATCTGTATATTTAAAATAAAATGCTTTTTCTCAATATTCGCCTTCAATAACCCGGCAGCCTTGTCCACAACAGCCTTCAGATTTACCTTTGCAGCCTTCGGCTTATATTGGCCTGACTCAATATAAGAAAGCTGGAGCAGGTCTGTTATAATGTTGTTCAGCCTGTCAGTATGATTGCTTATAATATTAAGGAACTCCTTTGCCTTTTTTGAATCATCAATTGCTCCGTCAATTAATGCCTCTGTATAACCCTTTATAGAGGTAAGAGGCGTCTTCAATTCATGGGATACATTTGCAACAAAGTCCTTTCTTATCCTCTCAAGTCTTTTTATTCTTGTAATGTCATGAAATATAAAAACAGCGCAAACACCGCCCTCTTTTATCTCCTTTGCAACTGATGCATATACAGCAAGATACCTCTCCTCCGGGAAAAACTGCTCAATCTCACGGACAACAGACTGCCTTGATTCAAGGACATCCCTGATAATATTATTCAACTGATTATGCCTTATAATATCAAGATAAGACCTGCCTATAACAGGCTCCCTTTTTAATTCAAACATCATTGGGAGAACAGGGTTAGCAAGAAGAATCTTTCCACTGCAATCAATTGCAAGAAGCCCTTCAGACATTGTTAAAAGTATAGTGTCAATCCTTGTCCTGCCCTCAGCCATCTCATCCATCTTCTTTTTCAGCTCATCTGACATCAGATTCAGTATCTCTGAAAGCTCATGAAGCTCATCCTTTGTATCAACCCTTATCCTCTTAAAATCGCCTTTTGCAATATCATTTGCAGCAGAAATCATATCCCTGATAGGTATAGTAATCCTGCGGGATATAAAATAACTAAGAAAAATGGACAGCAATAAAGAGACAGCTATGGCAATTACAAATGCCCCTTTTATGGAATATGATTTATCTGCCTGGAGAAAGAGAAGGCTGGCTAAAAAAATGAGATTAAATAATATCAAGAAAGTAAGAAAAAGTTTCCTCTGAATACTCAAAAGTACGCCTACCTCATCTCTTCACTAAGCTTGTAGCCAAGCTGTTTTACTGTGATAATAGATTTTTCAAGAAGGGGCATCTTTTCCCTTAACCGCCTGACATGCACATCTACTGTTCTGGTATTTCCAAAATAATCATAGCCCCACACATTATTTAAAAGGGTATCCCTTGTAAGGACACGGCCCTTGTTTCTTAAAAGCTCCTCAAGGAGGCCGAACTCCTTTGCAGTAAGCTCAATCTCCTTTCCCTTTACCTTCACCTCATGCCTTGAGATATCCATTATAAGCTCTCCGTATTTTAAGGTATCCGTCTTTTCAACAGGCTTTTCCATCCTTCGCAGAAGCGCCTTTATCCTTGCTACAAGCTCCTTTGGACTGAAGGGCTTTGTAATATAATCGTCAGCGCCAAGCTCTAAACCTACAATCTTATCTGTTTCCTCCCCCTTTGCTGTAAGCATGATAACCGGGATGTTCGCTGTCTTTACATCTCCCTTAATCCTTTTCAGGACATCAATACCGTTGAGTTCAGGAAGCATTATATCCAGTATTGCTAAATCAATCTTCTCTCTCTTTAATATATCAAGCCCCTTAACGCCATCAGCAGCCTCAAAGGTTCTGTAGCCTTCTTTCTCAAGATAGTGTTTAACGAGATTTATAATGTCCTTATCATCCTCAACTAATAAAATTTTTTTACTCATTTAATATTCTCCCATAACAGCAACCGTGCAATTTGCATGAATAAATTCATGCCTACAATTTTTGCAACTAAGTACTGCATAATGACTTCCCTATTATATCCCTAAAAACTATTTTTTCAAGCAAAAGTTTGTCCATCTTTCCACGCTTCTTGAC
>JACRON010000065.1 GCA_016214425.1 Nitrospirota bacterium | reverse complement strand
CAAGATGGAATCCCTTACCATCCTTTATCTCTATCTCTATTGATTGTGTCTTGTATCCGCTCTTATTAAATTCAAGCCTGTGCCTTCCTGCAGAAAGTTCTATATCCCCTCCCTTTTTCTTCAAATCATCGCCTGTGCCAATCAACATGCCATCAACATATACCTCTGTTGCAGCAGGCTCAAGCTCCAGAGAAACAACCCCTTTACCATGAACAGGCTCTTCTGCTTTAGGCGGGGGTTCTTTTCCTTTTGCAGTCTTAATCATCTTGAAATCTATGTTTATCATCTGCCCGGGATTTATGTAGAACTCCTGTGAAAATGTCTCATAACCTTCCATCCTAAATTCAACCTTGTGGCTGCCGAGCGGCACAGTAAGATACCTTGGAAAACCGTCATAGTCATCTGCTGTGCCAACATATTTTCCATCTAAATACACCTTTGCCTCTTCAGGCTCCACATCTGTATCAACATACCCCCAGTTTGGCGGAGGAGGAGGCGGGTATCTGTACCAGTATGGATCATATGGATACCAATATGGATCATAAGGGTATACATAAATGCTCGGTCCAATATAAATATATCCCCTTGCCCTGTGTCTTGCATGAAGAGTTGAGAACATGCCTAAAAGAAGTACGGCTGCAAGTATGATAATAAAAAACCTTCTCATAAAACTCACCGCCTTTTATTTAATTCCTCCTTAAAAAACTTCTGATACAATACATTCCACTCTGAGCTGCCCTCTATAATCTTCCTTGAATATGAGTCAAGCTTCCTTCTGACAATCCTTTTTTATTCCCTCTAAGAGAAGATGGGTGATATGGCTTACCTTATCCTCAGAAAGCATCATTACAAAACCACTCCCCGCTCCCTGATTAATTTGTTCTTAATCATATTAAACATCTTGTTGTAATCAATATCTCCCTTATCAATCTCCCTCTCGTATGCCTTTAAAAGCTCCCTTACCTCCTGATTTATCTTATCCTCCAACATCAATTCATCAGTAATAATATGCTCAAGCCTTAAGGTAAACTGCTCTTTTGGAATTAAAGGCTCAATATATTTTCCCTCTATTAGCTTATTGGTCATTTCCTTTGATATAAAGGAAATCCGCTCCTTAGAAAGCTTCATTCAATATCTCCTGTATGGCCATCATACCAAAATTTCTCTTTTATTGCAATGGATTAAATGTGGTTGACTCTTTATATTTGCTCGTGCTAAAGTATATTTAATATGCAAATTATAAATAATCTCAATCTGACAGAAAATGCGCTTATTGTCCTTGAAAAAAGGTATCTGAAAAAGGACAGGGATGGAAATGTTATTGAGACACCCGAAGAGATGTTCCACAGGGTGGCAAAGAATATTGCCTCTGCAGAGTTTATATATAATCCAAAGGCAGTTGTAAGCGAGATTGAAGAGGAATTCTATGAGATAATGACAAATTTAGAATTCCTGCCAAACTCCCCTACCCTTATGAATGCAGGAAGGGAGCTTCAGCAGCTTGCTGCATGCTTTGTCCTGCCTGTTGATGACTCGCTTGATTCTATATTTGAGGCTGTAAAAGATACAGCAATAATTCATCAAAGCGGCGGAGGCACAGGTTTCTCATTTAGTAAACTAAGGCCGAAGAATGACAGGGTCTCCACTACAAGCGGTGTTGCCAGCGGGCCTGTATCCTTTATGAAGGTCTTTAATACTGCAACAGAGGTCATTAAACAGGGCGGCGCGCGTCGCGGAGCAAATATGGGGATATTAAGGGTAGACCATCCGGATATTCTGGAATTTATAAAGGCAAAGAATGATCCGAGGGAGTTTACTAATTTTAATTTGTCAGTGGGAATAGATGATAATTTTATGATGGCTTTTAATAATAATTCAACCTACAACCTTATAAATCCCAGAAATAATAAGGCTGTAGGCAGCCTTAAGGCAAGGGATGCCTTTAACGAGATTGTTGATGCTGCATGGAGGAATGGCGAGCCTGGGATTGTCTTTCTTGATACAATAAACAGATTCAACCCAACACCGCATCTTGGAAGGATGGAGGCAACAAATCCATGCGGTGAGCAGCCGCTTCTGCCCTATGAGGCGTGCAACCTCGGTTCAATAAATCTGACAAGGATGCTGAAAAAGAAAAACAATGGCTATGAAATAGATTATAATAAGCTTGAAAAGACTATAAGGATAGCTGTCCGTTTTCTTGACAATGTAATAGATGTAAACAAATATCCTTTGCCGCAGATAAGCAGGATGTGCAAGGGAAACAGAAAGATAGGCCTCGGCATCATGGGATTTGCAGATATGCTTATAATGCTGAATATCCCATACAACTCACAAAATGCCCTTGATACCGCAGAAAAGCTACAAGAAAAATTCTTGATGATGTTGAGCTTAAGATATTAAATCCAAACTTTGAAGAGATTGCAAAAAGAAAAGGATTCTATTCACAGAAACTTATGGATACAATTATTTCCTTTGGTTCAATACAGGAGAGGACTGATGTTCCTGGTGATGTAAAGATGCTTTTTACAACAGCACACGATATTACGCCTGAAGACCACATAAGGATTCAGGCAGCGTTTCAGAAATACACTGATAATGCAGTATCAAAGACAGTAAATTTTCATGAGGATGCCCAGAAGGCAGATGTTGAAAAGGCATTTCTGCTTGCATATAAGCTTGGGTGCAAGGGTGTAACAATATACAGAAGCGGAAGCCGCGAGAGGCAGGTATTGAGCTGCAGGAATAATATACAGTATTGTTAACGGCTTCGTAAAAATTGTAGGGGCGAGGCGTTGCCTCGCCCCTACAATGCCTTGCATATGGAGAATATCATGAACAGACAACCTGCTGTTGCCGGAAGATTTTATGAAGGCTCTCCAGACCTTTTAAAAAAAGAGGTAGGCGCCTTTATTGAAGAGGGTCTAAAAAAAGAAAGGGCAATAGGCATTGTCTCGCCTCATGCAGGTTATGTTTATTCAGGCAGAGTTGCAGGCGCTGTATATTCACGGATTATTATCCCAAAGACAATTATACTGATGGGGCCAAATCATACAGGCATAGGAAGCGCTGTATCAGT
>JACRON010000064.1 GCA_016214425.1 Nitrospirota bacterium | reverse complement strand
TGCTGATGTCAGGCTCCCGCCCTTTGCAAGGTTCTCTGCCTCCATCTTTGCAGTTTTAGCAAGCTCTGTCTCGCCAAGTTCAAGCAGCCTTGTTGCTGCTGCCTGAAGCTTCTTTGTTGCAGAGAGTGTATTGCCGAGCCTTGCCTCAGTCAGCGCCCTTGTCTGGAGCTTAAAGGCATTCACCCTTTCAACCACATTCATCACCTTTGCGTTAACCTTTGCAGTTAATGCAGAATCAGCAGAGAAATTTACAACCACATCTGCCTTAATCCTCTCCTGTTTTATACCTTTTGAAGGAACATCATAAACAGCCTCTATCTGCCCCAGCCTGAACCTCCCAGCCTCTTTAACAGGAAGCATTGTCTCAATCAGTAATGATTGGCCAACAGCGCCGTCAACCTCGCCGAGAGAAACAGAGATGTTGCCATTGCCTGCAACAGACCTGCCCAAATCAGAGATCATGGGCTTTACACGGTATGTCTTTAAAGGCTCAACACCCTTGCTCAGCTTGTAAATCACATTCAGATTCGTTGCCACTATGCCGCGCAGACCGCTCACCTCTGATGTAAACCTCTCCATAATATCCTCTGGCTTTTCTATCCAGTATGAATCGCCTCCGCTCTTTTCTCCTATTGAGATTAACAGATTCTCATTCCACTCATCGCCAAGCCCGACTGCTGAAATGGATATGCCTGCCTTTTTTGCCTCAATAGAAAGATCTTCGCACTTTGGCTCGTCATCCCATGTCTGGCCGTCTGTAAGAAGCAGCATCCTGTTCACCATATTCGGGGAGGCTCCTTTTTTAATCTCTTCCATTGCCTTTTTCATAGCATCAGATATCTGCGTGCCGCCTCTTGGGATAATGCTGTCAATCCTGTTTTTTATCTCAGCCTTATTAGATGGAGTCTGGTTTGTGAGAAGAACCTCCACCTCGTCATCAAAAATCACAATGGAAATCTTGTCCTTTTCCCCAAGGCTGTCTACAACCATCCTTACAGCCTCCTTGAGATTTTCAATCTTCTTGCCGTCCATTGAACCGCTCCTGTCAAGGAGAAGGCAGAGATTAAAGGGCATGCCTTTACTCACGCCTGACTGACCTGTGCCGAGCTCTATCAATGTATAGAGCATCTGTCCCTCGCCCGAAGCCGGCACATATTCCTTACTCAAATGATAATTTAATGTTAATTCTGACATCTTTTGTCCTCCTTTCTTAGTTGTATTCACCCTCATCTTTTCCCCTCTCCCCTTGTGGGAGAGGGATAGGGTGAGGGGTATATCTAATTATTAATCTTCACCACAATTGCCGTAATATTGTCAGGCCCGCCCCGTTCATTGGCCACCCTCACAAATTCCTTGCAAGCATCCTGCAGGGAACCAGCCTTTTTTACAATATGTGCAATCTCATCCTCATAAACCTGATTCCATAAACCGTCTGTACACAGGAGCATATAATCGCCTTTTCTAATCTTTGTCTGATAAACATCCACATCCACCTTTGGGTCAGTGCCTATGGTTCGAAGCAGGACATTGCCTTTTGGATGATTCCGCACATCCTTTGGGTCAGCCATCTTCAGCTCCACAAGCCTTGCTACCAATGAATGGTCCTTTGTAATCTGTATCGCCTCGCCGTTTCTTATCAGATATGCCCTGCTGTCTCCGACATTTGCAGTATAAACAGTGTCTCCGGAAAGCAGAGAGGCGGCAATTGTTGTGCCCATGTCCTTTCCATTTGCCTTTCCAAAGTCATAGACCTTTTTATTTGCATTAATTACAGCATTCTTTAATATATCCATCAGATTGTCTTTCTTATTCTCTATGCTGTTTTGCACATTGGATATTAATGCCTCCACTGCCATTGAGCTTGCCACATCCCCGCTCTGGTGTCCGCCCATGCCGTCTGCAACCACAAAGAGATTTAACTCACCTGTCATTGAACCAAATGAATCCTCATTCACCTTGCGGACGACACCTACATTTGTAATGCTGCCAACTGAAATCCCATCACCTCCTTCAGCATCAACAGCAGCCTCTTCTAATTTCTCAATCAACTTTCTTGCAGAAGAAAAACCTCCTTCTGCTGCCTTATTTAATGTTGATACTGTTTTATATTCCTCTTTTACATCTCCTGTTAATCCTAAAAGGAGCTTTGCAAGATGCTTGGCATCCTTTTTCCTTCTGCTGTGTGATATGCCCCCTTCCATAAATCTTAAGCCAGCAAGATTTACTAATTTCAACCCTTTCTCACCTGATAAGAAATCTTCTGTTTCAATGCCGGCTGCTGAGATATTCTGGCTGTGCAGATACTCCACAATATCAGAAATTATAATCGCTGTCTCTCTTAACACCCTGTCATCATATTTTTTATCTGTTATTGCTGCGCCTCTTGCATATTCTGTGACCAGATATTCTTTCTCATCCGAAAAAAATCTGTCATAAAGCTTAATAATGTTTGGATGGACAACCTCCTTTTTTATAAACCAAGCCTCAGCAGAAAAATCATTTGTACCGTCTGCCTCTAATATTTGATACACCCTGTTAGCAAGCTCAACACCGCACTGATTGCAGAAAACATCCAATTTATCATTTCCATCATACCCGCATCCCCAGCAGCTTTTATAGCC
>JACRON010000242.1 GCA_016214425.1 Nitrospirota bacterium | reverse complement strand
GCTCCATCATCTATGACTGAAAAATAGTGCATCGGAAAAGTTTTCTCAATCAACTTATTTATACCGACTAAACCATTGCTGACAACTATTCACTATCCACTATTTTACTAAAGTTTGGCGGCGTACCCAAGCGGTAAGGGAGCAGTCTGCAAAACTGCGATGCAGCGGTTCAAATCCGCTCGCCGCCTCCACTAAAGCAGTGATTAGCGAATAGTCGTTATTCACTATGGTTAGCGCCGGAGTGGCGGAATCTGGTAGACGCAAGGGACTTAAAATCCCTCGGGGGGTAACTCCCGTGCCGGTTCAATTCCGGCCTCCGGCACCAAGTTTTCAATTAAAAGCCCTCTATCCCACCTTAAAAGTAAAGATGCTATCCACTTAACATGATTTTGTATTGACCTTTTTTTACAAGGGGAATATACTTTTTATGCCTGCAGCGATGAGGCTGGTTATAAGGCTCATGCAGGGCTTAATATAAAGAGATTGCGGATTATAAAGTGCGGGTTATTAAGGCAGTGGATGGTAGAAACTGATATTTCAAGGCTTGGCGCTGTTCCTTTCTCTAAATGAGGAGACTGATATGGAAAGCTCTATAATTCCACAACAGATTATAGAAAACAAAATACTTTTTATCAGAGGCAAAAGGGTAATGCTTGATAGAGACCTGTCTATACTCTACGACGTTGAGACAAGGGCATTGAATCAGGCTGTTAGAAGGAATATAAAACGTTTCCCTGAAGATTTTATGTTTCAGTTAACAAAAGAGAAATGGCGGATTGGAAATCACAAATTGTGATATCCAATATGCTTTACGATAATATGGTCGCAGATTTCGACTGCAGTAAGGTGGGAAATGAATGGACTTGGTTGTTCCAGTAGAAATGATTGAAAGAAAAATTTATCTGATCCGCGGCCATAAGGTATTGTTAGATGGTGATCTGGCCGAGCTTTATGGCGTAGAGGTTAAGCACCTGAAAAGGCAGGTCAAAAGGAATATAACCCGGTTTCCGGAAGATTTCATGTTTGAACTACGGAAAGAAGAATATGATTCTTTAAGGAGCCATTTTGGCACCTTAAAAAGAGGCGAACATACTAAATATCTTCCGTATGCATTCACCGAACAAGGAGTTGCTATGCTTTCAAGTGTATTGAACAGCGAGCGGGCGATTCATGTCAATATCGCCATCATGCGGGCTTTTGTAAAGCTTCGCGAGATGCTGGCAACACATAAAGACCTTGCCCGCAAGCTTGATGAAATGGAAAAGAAATACGACACACAGTTTAAAGTGGTCTTTGATGCCATTCGTCAATTGATGGCAACTCCGGAACCTAAGAAGAAAAGAATAGGATTTATTGTCAGGGAACGCAGTGTGCAGTATAGAACGCTTAGTCGCAAGGCTGTTAAAAACTAAGCTCTGTTTGCTTTTCCCTCTCCCCTTGCGGGAGAGGGATAGGGTGAGGGGTAAGAGAAACATCAGGGCCGGGTCTACACATTACTCAGCCTTTAATCTTCTGCAAAAATATTTTACTGCCTCAAAGTTCATTTCACGGCAGATAATCTTCAATTGATTATCATGACTGCTCATTGCGGGCGAGAAAATGATTAACAAGAATGCGCCAAACACAATCAAGGTTTTTTATCACCCTTCAGAGGCGCAGCCTGCTAATAAGCATGTTTACTGTATAATAGACACAAGAAAAAGGGGATAACACTGTATAAGATGCTATCCCCTCAAATATTGTTTCTCAAACATTGACAGGCTATTAGCTAATAATATGATATAACAAACATCGATTGAAAAGATAAAATGAAATAGCAGAGGCGACTGCAAGAGCCGCCCCTACATATGTATCTCTCTTCCTGATAAATCTAACTTAATAGAACCAAAATGCAGTATCCTGACCATTTCTATATCATGTAATGGCGTAATTACAGTAATAATGCCTGCGGGCAGGTCTACCTCTTCTATAATCCCGATACCGAGGGTGTTGTTCTTTTCATCATTTAATCCTGTTATTAAAAATTTAAAATCATCAAGCTCGTTAATAATAATCTCTCTATCTAAGAAGTGCTTTTTAAGCTTTACAATGCCTTCCTTTGAATAGCCGCCCTTTACTATTATCAAAACCTCTTCAAACCCGATTTCTGCATGTACTGCATTGGCGTCCAATGTTTTTGATAAAAATATTAAATCATTTGCGCTGAGTTTTCGCCCGCTGCCAAGGAATGAGCCTAAGATGCCGATGTTTCCGAGGACAAACCTGTGCCGCATGGACTTCCTGAAATATTCCTGAAACTTTATCTCGCGGTAAGACCTTCTCTGGTCCTTGGATTTTGTCTTTGTATCTTCAGATGTCATCAGGCGGTGTATCTTTATTGCATTCTGTTTTGTGTAAGGCAGGAGGAGGTGCTCAATCTCATCGCTCTCCTGAATTGCAACAATATGGCCGGGTTTTATTATGTCTATCTTCTGTGATTTTAAGAGGCGGCCTGCATTTCCATATACAAGGCCTGATGTGTCAACAAGGGTTATCTCTGCACCGTAATCGAGGGCAGCCTCTGTCATTTTTTTCACGCCTACAATAGTAGAGATAAAATGCTTTTCAGGCGAGGTGGAGCCTACAAAGTGCAGAGACCTGCATGGAACATCTTCAAGCCAGTGGGGCGCTGACTTAAACAGACTCATGCCAATGGTTGTAGGCGGACCCAATGTTGACTGGCCCATATCTGCGTCTACCATTGCAACAGAGAGTTGCTTCTTAGTCAGCCAGTCAACCAAAAAGCGGGCAAATGTGGTTTTGCCGCTGTCAGGTGCGCCAAGTATTATCGCAACACCTTTATCTGATGCGATTCTTGAAGCGGCTGTTTCCCACCCTTCTACCCCTGCTAATTTATCAATAATCAGATTCATAGAACAAAAAAACACTAACCTGTTATTCTGTTACTTTATAAACAATATCATGCTCCCTGACATGGTCAGGGACCTTAATGCCTATATCATCGCCCTTTTTTGC
>JACRON010000236.1 GCA_016214425.1 Nitrospirota bacterium | reverse complement strand
TGCATCAGGGTCAGAGCCTCTCATGCTCTTTATAAAGGCAGAGATTGTATCATAGTGCTGGTCTCCCTTTTTGTCGTAGAGCACAACCTTTTTCTGAATAGACTCTTCTGCTGCTTTTAGATCTATCTTTATAATGCCATTTTCATTCGCAGGAGTTGTAAGCGCTGCAACCTCCAGTGCTGATAGTCCTCTTCTCGCATCGCCGTCAGATATCTTTGACAGATGCCTTAAGGCATCTTCATCAACATCCAAATTCAGATTGCCAAGCCCCTGCTCTTTGTCATTCAAGGCATTATGCAATATCTGTAAAATATTTTCTTCTGATAAATGCTTTAGCTCAAATACCTGACTTCGCGATAGCAGAGCGGAATTAACATAAAAGAACGGATTCTCCACTGTTGCAGCAATCAATATAATATTCCCCTCTTCAACATCAGGAAGGAGTGCATCCTGCTGGAGCTTGTTGAACCTGTGTATTTCATCAAGGAATAGGATGGTGCGTATGCCTTTTGTCTTTTTGTCTTTTGCTGATTTTAATATCTTTCTAAGCTCATCCAAACCTGCTGTTGCTGCATTCAGCCATTCAAAATGCGCCTCTGTTTTTGCTGCAATGATTCTGGCAAGCGCTGTCTTTCCTGTGCCGGGTGGGCCGTATAAAATCAGCGATGTAATCCTGTCTGCCTCAATTGCCCTTCGCAAAAGCTTTCCCTTCCCAAGCAGATGCTCCTGACCAGCATATTCCTCAAGTGTCCTCGGACACATGCGGTATGCAAGCGGCTCCTTTATAGGCTTCTCCTTAAAAAGCTCCATATAAAAATTTAACATTTCCTGCTAAATATGTCCAGCATGATGTAAGAAGAATTAAAGTGGCTTTCTGTTTTTTTAGGAGGCTGCTATTTGTTGCGTTAATCCGGAGCAACTGGGGGGTTCAGCCTGCGTGCAGTTTTTCGGTTCACGAAGCATGCAATAGTGTCGCCAACCTACCCATGCTATGCGGCAATTGGAAGAGAAAGAGGGATGCTCTTTTATGGGATGCATCCCTCTTATTACCTATTATCCTTAATGAAGCAGATTTCAGCACTGCGCCTTTCTCATCTACAATGTCAACCGTCCAGTCGCCTTTCCTGCCTGCAATGGTCTTGTTTGTCCATGTTCTGTATTTTGAAAGTGCCTTGATGGTCTGAGGCACCTTATCTACCTCGTTCTGCCCAAATGTCCATACAAAGTTAATAGTGGTTTCCTTTGCTACATTCTGAAATTCAACAAAACACCAGACCTTTTCCTGTGTTGCAGGAAAAGAGGATGCAGCGCCAACAGGCTCCCTGTTTTCCACACCGCCAGCGATCTCCATGCGCGCAATTGTAAGCCCTTTTTCTGAAGCCTCTTTTGCAGCAGGCTTGGCAGCCTCTGGTGAAGCAGGTTTAGCAGCCTCCTCCGCCAGAACAGTGCCAACCATTACAGCCATTACCAAAACCATAATTCCAAACAATACCTTTTTCATGCGCTTACCTCCTTTTTGGTGGTTAATAATATTAAGCTGAATCCTGCTAATGAATTGACATGGATTAGAAAATCTCCCCTTGCCCCTCTTTGCCAAAGAGGGGGATTAATTAGTTCCTCCCTTTGGAAAAGGGAGGTTAGGAGGGATTTTCAAATTGTCGTTATAATTATAAGACTATTAATAAGTAATAGATGTGAAGCTGAATATCTTTTGGTTTCTCAATTGAGTATACACTAAATTTTGGCATTGTCAAGACAACCACAAACGGTGGTTTTGATCGCATAAATTATAAAAATGATTGCACTGAGATTTTAAAGTGTTTTTAATCTGTATAATCAGAGATTGCAGAGTTTTTCAGCAATCTGCTGACATTTCCTGTTGATAAAATCCAGCCTTATGCTAAAATAGACAAAACATAGCATGGAGGTTAACCATGTTTCATACAGCAGAGCCAAAGGATATTATTGATGGCAAGATTACAGATGTATATTTTGAAAGAACGCTAAAAATCTTAAAGGCAAAGGGGATAAACCCTCTTGTAAAGGCAGAGTTTATTGCAAAGTCTTTTCCTGATAACTATCAGTGTGGCATCTTTGCAGGGCTTGAAGAGGCAATGGAGCTTATGAAGCACCTGCCAATCAAGGTTAGAGCAATGAAGGAAGGGACTATCTTTTATCCTTATGAGCCTGTAATGGAGATAGAAGGAAAATATCAGGACTTCTGTGTTTATGAGACTGCTATTCTCGGCCTGATATGCCAGGCATCTGGCGTTGCAACAAAGTCAGCAAGGTTTAAAAAACTTGCTGGCGACAAATTAGTAATAAGCTTTGGCGCAAGGAGGATGCACCCAATACTTGCGCCTATGATAGAGAGGAATGCCTATATTGGCGGATGCGATGGCGTTGCTGTTATAAAGTCAGGCGAGATAATCGGCGAAGACCCAATGGGCACAATTCCTCATGCCTTGATTATTTGCGTTGGCACAACAGTTGATGCAATAAAGGCTTATGACGAGGTGATTGAACCAAAGTTCAAAAGGGTGGCGCTGATTGATACATTTCTTGATGAAAAGTTTGAGTGCCTCAATGTTGCAGAGGCAATGGGCAAGAAACTCTTTGCAGTAAGATTTGATACGCCATCATCAAGGCGCGGTGATTTTTATAGAATCCTTGAGGAATGCAGATGGGAGCTAAATTTGAGGGGTTATGAGCATATAAAGTTCTATGTAAGTGGCGGCATCAAGGAAGATGATATCCCTGTTTTAAATCCGGTTGTAGATGGCTATGGCATTGGCACATCCATAAGCAATGCGCCTGTTATTGATTATGCAATGGACATCATGGAAAAGGACGGCAAGCCTTTGGCAAAAAGAGGAAAGTGGTCGGGAAGCAAGAGGGTGTTAAGATGTCCTGCTTGCGGTGCGAGGAAGATTGTGCCAAATAATTCAAAGAAGCATAAATGCTCGTGCGGTAAGAATTTTGAAGATATACTTATTCCTGTTCTGGATAATGGAAAATATTTAATAAAAATAGAGCCGCCTTCAAAGATAAGGGGAGGAGTAATCAGCAGCCTGAAAGAATTATCGCTTGAGTAGGTTTTGCTTATTCTCCTATCGCCTTCTTCCACCTCAAATCCAGCTCCTTGGCTGCCTTGGCCTCATCAAGTCTTGTAACAGGTGTTGTATGAGGCGCGGACTTTATAATTTCAGGGTTCTCTTTTGCCTCTTTTGCTATTGCAATCATGGCATCGCAGAATTTGTCTAACACTTCCTTTGTCTCTGTCTCTGTTGGCTCAATCATCATGGCCTCATCAACAATCAAAGGGAAATATACTGTTGGCGGATGGAAGCCATAGTCAAGGAGCCTCTTTGCAATATCCTTTGTGGAGATGCCTGCCTTTTTTTGCAAAGAGCCAGAAAGGACAAACTCGTGCATACAATCTGATTTATATGGAAGCTCAAAATATTCTTTTAACCTCTTTTTCATATAGTTGGCATTTAAGATGGCATTCTCGCTGACTTCTCTTAGGCCCTTGGCGCCGAGCGTCCTAATATAAGCATAAGCCTTTACCATTACGCCAAAATTT
>JACRON010000035.1 GCA_016214425.1 Nitrospirota bacterium | reverse complement strand
GCATCAGTAACTGCCCTTTTATAACCGAGATAGCAGTTCAAAAGAAGGGCTGATGCATATATATAAAAAAAGATTAAATATGGAATACCTAAAGGTCCTAAAACTCCTATATGGCCCCAATAAACTTTAATCTGGCCAGATACAATATACCCCCCTGCTATCTGTAAAATACAGAATACTGCCCCAAGTATGTAACCAATGATTACAAACTTTCTCTGCCATTTAAGATTAAGCATTAATACAGATAAGTGATAAGGGAGGACATGGATAAAGGAGATGCCTAAAAAAAGCAGATATCTTACCCAGAAATAGGCAATATCCTCGCTTGCTGCTGAATGATATATAAAACTGCTGACCTGCCAGATGCTTATGCTAAGCGTAAACAAAAAGAAAACAATATGTTTCAAATCGCTGATGTTTTTTGAAAGGACAAAGACACCAAGCAGCAAAATTGCAAGTCCAGTAATTAAAGGTGGAATTGCATGCGGGTTATATACATAGCTGGATAAAAATAATACATCCATAATAATCAGAAGGATGGCAGGATAGCCGTCGTACTATCTTTCTACCTTGCTATCTGCCATCTAATTTTAATTATACACTTGACTGTCTATTAAATCAAGACAGCAAATTATCTGAAACAGATTGAAATTTTCCCGAAATAATGGCATATTTAAGGAAATTAAATATTCTCAAAGGATAACAACTTGAAGATACAATTCTTAGGCAGTGTAAGAACAGTAACAGGGGCGTGCTTTTATCTCCATATAAACGGCCTTAATATGCTCATTGACTGCGGCTTGTTTCAGGGGCAAGACTCCAACAGGATAAATAGAGAGTCATTTTCATTTAATCCTTCAGAGATAGACTATTTGTTCCTTACCCATGCACATATTGACCATATCGGCCTTGTGCCAAGATTAATTAAGGAAGGCTTTAAAGGAAAGATAATAGCAACACCTGCAACAGCAGACCTATCTGAAATAATGCTTTATGACTCTGCACAGATTCATGAGGCAGACGCCCAATGGCAGACAAAAAAGGCATTAAGGGAGGGAAAAGAGCCTGTATCGCCATTATATACTATAGATAATGTAAAGGCAGTAATCCCATTCTTTAACAGGGTTCCATACAAAAAGATTGAACATGCAGGAAAAGGGATAAAATACAGATTTCTGGACGCAGGCCATATCCTCGGCTCAGCAAGCCTTGAAATCTGGTTTCAGGAGAGCCCTAAGGAAAAGAAGATTGTATTTTCCGGCGACATTGGGAGAAAGGGGAATCCAATTATAAATGACCCATCTCTGATTGCAGAGGCAGATTATGTTGTTATGGAATCAACCTATGGAAACAGGCTGCACAAGGCAATGGATAAAACTATTGATGAGCTTGTGGAAGCAATAAAGGTTACATTCAAAAGGGGCGGCAATGTCATTATTCCATCCTTTGCTGTTGGAAGGGCGCAGGATTTATTATATATACTAAACAGGCTTGTCCGCGAGGGAAGGCTGTATAATATCAATGTATATATTGACAGCCCTTTAGCAGAAGAGGCAACAAAGGCATATCTTGCACATCCAGAATGTTTTGACGAAGAGGCAAAGAAGTTGCTTAATGAAAAGGCCTCAAAGGATGCAATAAGGATTAAATTTGTTAATTCTGTGCAGGAATCTATTGCATTAAACAATATCAAATCCCATGCAATAATCATTGCAGGAAGCGGTATGTGCGAAGGCGGAAGAATTAAACATCACCTTAAGCACAATCTCTGGAGGCAGGAGTGCAGTATTGTTTTTGTAGGCTTTCAGGCAAATGGCACGCTCGGAAGAAGGATTGTTGATGGAGAAAAGATAGTCCGCATATTTGGCGAGGATATTGCTGCATCTGCAAAGATATACACAATCGGCGGCTTCTCTGCACATGCTGATGACCAGAAGGAGCTTCTTGAATGGCTCTCTGCATTCAAAAACAGCCCGCAGGTCTTTGTGGTGCATGGAGAGGAGGAGACATCATTGCAGTTTGCAGAGATAATAAGGGAGCAATTTGGGTTTAATGCCTATGTGCCGAACAGGGGCGAGGCTTATGAGATATGACTATTTTGACAATCAATCTTAAATCTGCTAACCTTATCTTTAATTACATTTTCAGGAGGCAGTAATGCAGGAAATTACCAGAGAGATTCTATGGAACATACCAGCATGGGCATCTGTTGGGATTTATTTTGTCTTAATATTTGTATTGGCCATACTTGCAAGAAGAGCATTTTATTATTACAAGCTCTGGACAAGCGGAAAAAGCGGTGTAAAGATTGGCGATATAGGCGAGAGGATAAAAGACCTCATCATTTATACAATCGGCCATAAAAAGACAATAAGAGACGCCTATCCCGGCACAATGCACCTTCTTATCTTTGTCGGCTTTGTAACGCTCTTTATAGGAACTGTTATAGTGTGGATAGAGCACCGCACGCCCCTGCATTTCTTCTATGGTAATTTCTATCTCATCTTTTCATTGATAATGGACATCGCTGGTCTACTTCTGATTGCAGGCATTCTCATGGCATTGTACAGGAGGTTTATTATCAGGCCTGAGAGGATAAAGACAAACAGAGAGGATATTGTTATACTACTAACCCTTCTGATAATCGCTGTTACAGGCTTTTTTATAGAAGGTGCAAGGATTGCATCAAACAATTTTCCTTCCTTTGAGGTCTGGTCGCCAGTAGGCTACATGGCTGCAAAGCTGATGATTACAGTCCATGCACCTGAGCAGATACCATTTCTCCACAGGATATTCTGGATATTCCAT
>JACRON010000077.1 GCA_016214425.1 Nitrospirota bacterium | reverse complement strand
TTTGAATTTACATGGCTGATGGTAGCCGCATTTTTTTT
This sequence comes from Nitrospirota bacterium, assembly GCA_016214425.1. Classification (GTDB taxonomy): domain Bacteria; phylum Nitrospirota; class CAKKRA01; order 9FT-COMBO-42-15; family 9FT-COMBO-42-15; genus 9FT-COMBO-42-15. The sequence continues at coordinate 5,188 of JACRON010000077.1, read as the reverse complement.
CATCTTTTCAATGCCGGCTTTTATCTTTCTGCCGTCAAACATAAAAAGCGGATTCTCCATGTTTAAGGCAGGGATTAAGGGTTTTAGTCAAACAATAAAAACACTAAAGGAGATATGGGGAAAAAGAAATCCGAGGAGGTTTTTGCTTTCTTACCTCATATATGAAGACGGCGTGAACACAGTTATTGTATTCTCAAGCATATTCGCTGCAACCACACTAAGATTTGCGCACGAAGAGCTAATAGCGCTTTACTTGATTGTGCAGACATCAGCTCTTATTGGCGCCTTTGTTATGGCAAAGCCATCTGATGCATGGGGGCCTAAAAAGGTGGTTATGTTAGCGCTCATAATGTGGACATTAGTGGCTGTTACAGCCTTCTTTGTGCATACAAAGACCCAGTTCTGGGCGCTGGCATCCTTTGCAGGACTCTGGCTCGGCACAGTCCAGTCAGCAACACGTGCATTATATACAAGGTTTATCCCTAAAGGAAAAGAGGCGGAATATTTTGGCGCCTATTCTCTTGTAGGAAAATCATCTGCTATAGCAGGACCGCTGGTCTTTGGCTATATATCCACTGCATTCGGAAGCCAGAGGCCTGCAATCCTTTCCCTTGTTGCCTTTTTCCTTATCGGTCTGATAATCCTTAAATCTGTAAAAGAGGGATAAAAAAATATCTCTGTTTAGAATCTCAGCATAAGCGCAACAAACGGGCCGTGAAGCCTTAATGTTGCCTTGTCCTTTTCATTATCACCCTCTGCTGAAAATCTTATAATCCTGTATCCGCCGGATATGCCAACATACTGTATTGGATTTATATTAATCGCTGCCTCAGCATCATATATGCTTGCCTTTCCAACAGTAAGGCCTGTAATCTCGCCTGAGATATTAAAGTATTTTATTGGATAGACCCTTCCAGCAAGACCGATAACAGGTATCGGCACCTGTCCATCCTTCTCTTCTTTTACTGTGGTCCCAAGCACTGTTTCTGTGCCCTCAAGGCTTCCATAGAGGTCAAAATATTTTACGCCAATGATTATACCAAGAAAACCCAAATCTGTTTTTAGCGCGTCATACTCGTATGTCAGGTCATACATGTCTGCCTTTAGCTTTGTTTTAACTGTTGTGCCTTGTGCGAACTTGCTTCCACCATAGTCTATAACTATAGGAACAGCCTTTTCTCCTTCATATCTTATCGGCAGATATGAAAATCTTATTTTGCTATTGCCGAGCTTTAGAATAAGCCTTCCGCTAAAGAAGTTTTCATTCTTTATGCCGAGGTCATCAACCACATTTATATCAGTGCCAACAATCTCTACTCCGTAGACATTATAATCAGAAAGCTTTAGGTTTGCAGATAACTTTGGCATCCAGTAGCGGCCTTCAAGCTCAAGGATAAATTTATCTCCAATACCTTCTTCAGCAAAGACGATTGAATATGGCAACAATGTTGCTATTGATAAAAAAACTGCAATAAGTAGCTTCTTCATTTTCAGACCTCCTGTTTTATGTTTTGTTTAAGGAATAGCACAAAAAGCCGTATTTGTCAAACTACGGCAAAACTCCAATATTTTTAACCAGCAATCGTTGTTAAAAAGCCACATAATTTAAATTATAAATTGTTTTTTTGCAACAATTTATATAATCAATATTCATTGTGAATAAATGTCCCTTCATTAAAACCCCTTATAAAATAACAGGTTAGCTGTTTAATATATTCAATAAATACTACTGGCACGGAGATTGCTATATTACACTTGTGTAAAGGTGTATTTTATTATGAAAAATGGTCTTCGCAATCAACAGACAATTGAAAAGATTATAACCTGCTCAGGTGTAGGGCTTCATACTGGCCACAAGGCAAATCTAACATTAAGGCCTGCTCAGGAAGGCACAGGCATACACTTTTTTAGAAAGGATATGGGCAATAAATATCCTTCTACAAAGGCCATTGTTAAAAATATCACAGATACACGGTTCTCTACTTCCATCGGCTACAACGGCAATTCTGTGCATACCATTGAGCATCTGATGGCAGCATTTGCGGGAATGGGCATAGATAACGCAATGGTGGAAATAGATGCTCCTGAGGTGCCCATAATGGATGGAAGCGCTGCGCCATTTGTCTCATTAATAAAAGAGGCGGGGATTAAAAAACAAAAATCTGTTCAGCCTTATATAAAGATAACCAAGCCAATTGAGTTGAAAGCAAATGGCAAAACAATAACAATAGAGCCTGCTGAAAGATTAAGAATAACCTCTTACATCAACTATGACCATCCAGTAGTTAAGGAGCAGATTCTTTCTTATACACCTCATAACGGAAATTTTGAGAAGGAAATTGCCCATGCAAGGACATACGGTTTTTTAAAAGAGGTAAAGGAATTAATGGCAATGGGGCTTGCAAAGGGAGGCTCTCTGGAGAATGCAGTTGTAATCGGTGATGACAGCGTACTTAATGAAGAGGGTTTGAGATTTGAGGACGAATTTGTCCGTCATAAAATATTAGATATTCTTGGGGACATAGCGCTCCTCGGAATGCCTGTTGTTGGACATATAATTGCCAGAAAATCCGGCCACGCCTTAAATACACAGTTTGTAAATGAGATACTAAAAAATAAGGACTGCTGGACATTGATGGAAGGCTAAAATACAGAGGCTGTTCTGTCATTCTTTCCTACAATTCAATCAAAAATCTAAACATACAAAAAAATTTTGCCGGGGACTGCCTAAGCTGCCCCCGGCGAAGTCTTAGCCTGTAGTTAGCACAATTATCTTTTTTTCTTTGTTGTCTTTTTCTTTGCTGTCTTTTTTGCTTTTTTTGTAGCCAATTAATTCACCTCCTTCCGTCTCGCCTCTCTAATATATATTTTTTTATTTACTTCTCCTACTCATAAGGCGATTATTTTCCCCTCACACCTATATTCATAGGTGTGAGGGGAAACTGTTTATATCAGTAAAAGCTGCGAATGCCTTTCTTTAATTATGCTGCTTATCTTATTGACGAAATCCTCTGCGTCTATTAACGCCTGCTGGCTTTCGTATTTTGTTACTGGCTTATTGTACTCCTTTATAAAATTTTCAGTGCGCCTTCGCATCCTGTCCAATTTGTTCAAGAGGCTCTTAAAATCCTTCTCAAGGATTGAGCCTGCAATCAAGATAATATTTTTTGACTCGTCCATCCCCTTTGGTATAAGCCCCTCAGCGCGAATCAGGGTCTTTAATATCCTTAGCATTGCAAAAAATGCAATGATGTATGCCCATTCTCTGTCGGCATTTAGAATATTTTTTGCGGCATTAAGGTCGCCGTAGCTTCGCTGCTGCAGATTCTTTATTTCATTTAGATTAGGCGCCTTATTTTCTGCTATGCCCTTCTCAATTAATTCACTATAATTCATCTTCCCTTCCTATCAACATTATTTTTTTCTCCTTTAAGACATCGCTTAGGAAGGGGTCATTTTCCTCTTTTCTCTTTTTATACTCATCATCATCAAAGACAAGATAATTAATATTCCTTTTCAGCCTGTCCTCTAATTGAGTTATTGCATCATTCAATTCTGTAACATTTACCGAACCTATAATCAGCAGTTCAATCTCATCCATCTTTTTATCAATAACCTTTGCAGATATCCCATAGATAAAGGCGGTTTTGATGCCGCTTATAGGCGCGAGATATTCTTTAGTAGAACCAATTACTCCTGTGGTCTTTAGAATTATCCCTTTTATCTCATTGTAGATTGGAGAATTTCTATTTGCAGAGTAATACTTGAGGTTGCCCCTTTTTTCGCTGGTAAGGAGTCCTATATGCTCAAGGTTTGAGAGCTCTCTTTTGATTCCAGAGACATCTCTCCTCAGCTTCCTTGCAATTTCGCGCATATAAAACCTGTCTTCAGGATGGTTGTAAAACAGGTCTAAAAGGCCTGCCCGTGTCTTTGATGAGAACAAATTACTCAACATTTATTGACATCCCTTCAACATCTGTTGATAAATATACCATAAGAGATGTCATATTGTCAACAACTTTTATGATTTTTTATTAAAAAAAGGAGATATGAAGAAAAACTCAGAGGGTGAAGTTTAAAGAGGCTGTTGAAAAAAACCAGTCTGCGTCATTGCGAGTGAAGCGAAGCAATCTCATATTTAAGTAAAATAGGCACAATACTATTTTGTATCTTTTTTATAACTCATAACCACTGCCCCTTCGCGGCATTTTGATTTGCAGACCCTCTGGAGCTTTTCCACAAGCTCTTTTGGCCCTGCCTCAATCCTTTTGAAGCCGAATCTTTCAAAATAATCTATCAGGTCAGTGGTGATATAGACTTGATTGGTTGGAAATTTGTCTATCAAATATTTTACAATCATCTTTCCAATGCCCTGATTTCTGTAGACCTCTTTATGCGGCCTGATTCTTCCAAAGCCGGCAATCTCGTTTCCCTCAACTGCAACTACGAATTGACGATAGTCCAGATTCTCATCATCTAATCGGAATCTCTCAATACATTCTTTAATAAAGGGCATGTCATCAGACAAAGCTGGACGCATGTGATATAAAAACTCCTTCCTAACCGGCGACCAGGCATCCAAAGCACAGCATTTACTTTTACCTGTAAAAGCTGAATGAGGCACTTTTGAGGGGATGGCGATTACATCCCCTGATTTTAGGACAACAGTTTTCCCTTCGTAAGTAAAGGTTAGTTCGCCTTCAATCACGAGGGTTATCTGTTCGGCCACATGGGAATGTACAGGGAATACAGTATTTGGCTCCATCTCAAAATAAGTGAGCATAGCCTTTTCCAAGCCCACAGCCCACATCATCGCTCCAGGGATATCGGGTCTTAAAGGCAATTTCTGTTTGGGATAAACTTTTATTACATTCATAATTCAATCTCCTTCTGGTTTAACCGCAGAGACTTTCACACTCACCACGGAGACTGCCATCTCTTTTACTTTTTCTGCTGGCATCTTAAGACCCTCAAGAATTGCCCTTGCTATAGGATCATTATTCAGAAATTCAATAGGGAAAATGGTCTCGTTTATTATTCTAATATCATGAAACCCTGCAGCTTTTATTGTCTCCATGTATTCGTTTTTCAGTATTGCGCCCGAAACACAGCCAATGTATGCTTCAACAGAGGCCTTTATGGCATCAGGGAGTTCTTTTAATAAAACTATATCAGATATCATCAGCCT
>JACRON010000235.1 GCA_016214425.1 Nitrospirota bacterium | reverse complement strand
CCAAGAAAGATAGTTGCATTAGAGGGCTATGGATTAAAGGTTGTGGAAAGGGTGCCTATTGAAATATTGCCTCATGACAAGAATGTCAGGTATTTGCAGACAAAGAAGCATAAGTTGGGACACCTTTTGGAGAATGTATAAGGAGGAGAGGGAAATGCCGAAGATAATAGAAGGTATTTTATCAGCAAAGGGATTAAAGTTTGGGATTGTAGCAGCAAGGTTTAATGATTTTATTACAAACAGGCTTTTGGAGGGCGCATTGGATGCCTTAAACAGGAGCGGCGCTAAAACAGAGGATATTGAGATTGTAAAGGTGCCTGGTTCTTTTGAGATACCATTGGCAGCAAAGAAAATGGCCAGCAGTGGAAAATATAATGCCATAATCAGTCTTGGCGCTATAATTAAGGGTGATACACCGCATTTTGATTACATTAGCGCAGAGGTTACAAAGGGCATTGCTGCTATTTCTCTGGAAACAGGTGTGCCTATCTCTTTCGGTGTTTTAACAACTGATACGATTGAGCAGGCAATAGAGCGGGCTGGTACAAAATCCGGAAATAAAGGCTGGGAGGCTGCAATGGGCGCTATTGAGATGGCAAATCTCTTTAGCAGTATGGCCCAGAAATAGTGATTGAGGAGTAAATGGGACACAGAAGAAAGGCGCGGGAGCTTGCCCTTCAAATTCTCTTTCAATATGATTTAACAAAGGGCGAATGTAATACTGAAGAGTTTTTAAAGGACAAAGAGATTGAGGATGATATAAAAGAATTTACAATTAGATTAAAAGACGCAGTAATTGCACATTTACAGGAGATTGACGCTATTATAAAAAAGAAGACAAAGGGATGGTCATTAAAGCGGATGGCTGTTGTTGACAGGAATGTGCTTAGATTTGCTATATGCGAGATGCTCTATTTTCCAGATATTCCTCCAAAGGTTACAATAAACGAGGCAATAGAGATAGCAAAGAAATACGGCAGTGAAGATTCAGGCCAGTTTGTAAACGGTATACTTGACAGTATATACAAAGAGGAGTGCAAGACACAATGAAGGCAAAGATACTTTCAGACAGATTGACAAAGGTAGAAGATAAGGTGATTGTTGCAGGCTTCTTTTCAGATGTAAGGCCGTTAAAAGGCCTTGCAGGCGAGATAGACTGGCTGTTTAATGGGGAGATTTCAAAATTGATATTGGACGGGAAATTAACAGGGCAGCTCGGTGATTCTCTCCTTTTATACTCCAGCAGATTAAAAACAAGAAATGTTCTTTTATTGGGAATGGGCAAAAGAGAAAATTTTGATTCCACTGCTGTAAAAAATATAACTAAATTACTTGCCCAGAAATTAATCGGAATTAATATAAAAAGTTTTACCACAGAAATTTTAGGCGCAGGCTGCTCAAGCCTTGAGGTTTCTGCAGTTTTAAAATTAATGCTTTCTGAATTAAAAAGGCAGGATGATGCAGAGGTGAATTTCTTTATAGGTGAAAAGGAGGATGATGTTAGCAGTCTGAGCAAAAAATTAAAAGGGATTCTGGACTCATAAAAGGTGCGTTACGCTATTCTCTCTGATATCCACAGCAATTTAGAGGCCTTTGATGCAGCAGAGAAGGATTTGCAAAAAGAAGGCGTGGATAAGGTATTTTTTTTAGGTGATATAGTTGGCTACGGTCCAAATCCAAATGAATGCATTGAGCGTCTGAGAGGACTTACAGATATTGTTGTTGCAGGAAACCACGACTATGCTGTAATAGGCTATACAGATATTACATATTTTAATAAATATGCTATGGCTGTTATTGAATGGACTGAAAAGAGGTTAAAAGAAGAATATATAGAATATTTAAAAAAAATGCCCCTTATAATCCCAGAGATAGAAAATATGACACTGGTTCATTCTACACCTTATAAACCGCAGGAATGGAATTACATAACAACACTTTTTGACGCCTTGGAGAATTTTAATTTCTTTAAGCAGCAGCTCTGTTTTATAGGCCATTCGCACCAGCCGGTTGTAATTGTCCTTGATGCTGATAGCAGATGCTATGTTGAAAGAGGCGAGACATTTAAGATTAGAAAGGATGCAAGGTATATTATAAATGTAGGGAGTGTCGGTCAGCCTCGGGATGGCAATGCGGATTTGTCCTATGCAATATACGATTCAGATGAAAGCAGCGCGAGGATTAAGAGGCTTTCTTATGACATAAAAAAGGTGCAGGCAAAGATGAGAGATGAGCGTCTGCCTGCTTATCTAATACACAGATTAGAGGAAGGATTATAGAAAATGATTGACAGGTACACCCTATCAGGAATGAAGAATATATGGGAGCAGAAGAATAAATTTGACAAGTGGCTCTCTGTTGAAATCCTTGCAGCAGAGGCTCTTTCAGAGCTTGGAAAGGTTCCAAAAGAGTCAATTGCAAATATAAAGAAAAGGGCAGGATTCAATATTAATAGGATTAATGAGATAGAGAAGACAACAAAGCATGATGTGATCTCTTTTCTGACTGCTGTTGCTGAAGAGATTGGCGAGGATTCACGGTTTCTCCATCTCGGACTGACATCATCCGATATCCTTGATACATCACTTGCAATATTAATGGCAGAGGCAGCAGATATTATCCTCAGTGATTTAGAAAAACTGCTGTCTGTTTTAAAAAAGAGGGCATTGGAACATAAAGACACAGTAATGATTGGAAGGACGCACGGCATCCATGCAGAGCCCATTACTTTTGGTTTCAAGCTTGCCTTGTGGTATGAAGAGACAAAGAGAAATTATGAAAGGATGAAAAGGGCAAAGGATGTAATCAGCTTTGGCAAGCTCTCAGGCGCTGTTGGCACCTTTGCAAATATAGACCCCTTTGTTGAGGAGTATGTTTGTAAAAGGAGCGGTCTGAAACCTGACCCTGCGAGCTCACAGATTATTCAAAGGGACAGGCATGCAGAGTATCTTCTTACACTATCGTTGATTGCAAGCTCCATAGATAAATTTGCAATAGAGATAAGGCATCTGCAGAGGACTGAGGTGCTGGAGGCAGAGGAATATTTTACTGAGGGACAGAAGGGCTCATCTGCAATGCCCCATAAAAGAAATCCAATTACCTGTGAGAATCTCTCAGGACTTGCAAGGCTCGTTAGGGCAAATGCTATTGCTGCACTGGAAAATATCCCGCTCTGGCATGAAAGGGATATCAGCCACTCTTCTGTTGAAAGGGTGGTTATCCCTGACAGCACTATCCTTATTGACTACATGCTTGTTAAAATAACCTCATTAATAGATTTACTTAAAGTATACCCTGAAAATATGCTCATCAATTTAAATAAGACACAGGGGCTTGTTTTTTCAGAGCGCATACTGCTTGAGATAGTAAATAAAGGGCTCAAAAGGGATGATGCCTATAAAATAGTCCAGAGAAATGCAATGAAGGTGTGGGAAGGAAAAGGAGAATTTAAGGAGCTGCTTAAAAAGGATAAGGAGTTGAAGAATTATCTAAGTGATAAAGAGATAGAAGGGTGCTTTGATTTGAAACACCATCTGAAGAATATAGATTATATATTTAAAAGAATCTTTAGAGAGGGATGAGGAGAGGAAATGAAGGCAAAAATATTTGTAACATTAAAAAAAGGAGTTTTAGACCCGCAGGGCAAGACAATACAAAAGGCGTTAAACTCCCTCGGTTTTAAGGATATTGAGGATGTGCGCGCCGGGAAATATTTTGAGGTCAAACTTGCAAAGGGGACAAAGAAGGCTGCTGAAAAGAATGTAAAGAGGATGTGCGAGAAGCTCCTGTCAAATACTGTTATAGAGGACTATAACTTTAAGATTGAGGCATAGTAACTGTTTAGCAGTTTAGAGTAAACTGCTAAACATCATTGAAAATTGTAAATTGCAAAATGAAAAATACAAAATTAGAAAAAAGGCTTTGCAAATTTTAAAATTTGCAATTTAAAATCTGCATTTTGCATTGAAGTTTAGCCATTTCTTTAAAATGGCTAAACTGTTACGAGGCGTAGCAAATATGAGTTTAGAGGGTAAGCTTGAAGACTTGGGTCTTTCAGATATATTTCAGATACTAAATTTAAGCAGAAGGACAGGAACGCTTACCATAAAAGGAAAGGAAAGGACAGGAATAATAGTATTTAATCACGGTCAGGTGGTTTATGCATCCCTTGAGAATAAAAAGAAGCTCGGCAGGTATCTGGTGGAAGGCGGGATTTTGTCAAACGATGCATTAGAAGACGCCCTGCGTATTCAGAAGACGAGCAGCCCAAGAAAGCTCTTAGGTCATATCCTTCTTGGATTGGATGCAATTACAGAGGAGCAATTAGAGGAGGGAATTAAAAGGCAGATAAAAGATGTGGTGGGGGAGCTGCTTACATGCACATCAGGGTCATTTAGTTTTGAACTTGAGGATTATTCAAAGATAGATGTAAAGATTGATGACCCTGAGATGGTATTTCTTAAGAACGGCGTAAGCACCCAGTTTCTGCTTCTTGAGTCAGCAAGGCTGAGGGATGAGGAGAAAAAGGTTGAAGATAAACCGCATGATGTTTTTTACAAGGATGAAGAAAGAGAAGAAGTCAGCAGAAAATCTGCTTTAGCAGCAGGTGCTGCTGAAAGGGTATCAAGAAAAGACCTTTCCCTTTTGACTGCAATGATTGAAGAGATTGCAGGCTCTTCAGGGGCAGGCGAGGCAACCTTGATGGTTTTAAGGTTTGCAAGCGAGATAATGAACCGCGCCGTTGTTTTTATTGTAGGAAAAGACTTTGTCCGCGGCCTTGGCCAGTTCGGCTTAAATTATTCTAATGGCTCTGCTGATGAAAAGGTCAGGAGCATAACCCTGCCTTTATCTGAAGCATCCATTATAAGAGATGTGATTGAAAACAAACTTTCTTATAAAGGCGAAATAGCGCATGGAAAATG
>JACRON010000234.1 GCA_016214425.1 Nitrospirota bacterium | reverse complement strand
GCATGATGAAATGACCAGGCTGAAATCTGATGCCTTAAAACAGGAGCTAAGCTTCCAGGAGCTTTCAGACTTTATGAAAGAAAAGAGCTCTATGTGGGCCTCCACCCCTTCTATATGGCCTGTTAAAGGCTGGCTCACCTCAGGCTTTGGCAACAGGGTATCGCCTTTTACAGGAAGCTGGCAAATGCACAAGGGCATAGATATTGCTGCAAGGAGCGACACGCCTATAATAGCGCCTGCCGCTGGTATTGTGGTTAAGGAAGGCTTTGAGGCGGGTCTTGGAAAGGTTATTAAAATTGACCATGGTTATGGTTATGTAACAAGCTACGGTCATATGTCAAAGACAAAGGTTGCTACAGGCCAGAGGGTAAAAAGAGGTCAGGTCATAGGCTTTGTCGGCAACACAGGCTACAGCACAGGCCCCCACCTTCATTACGAAGTTCATGTAAACAACATACCTGTTAATCCTGTTAAGCATATCCTGGATTAAGTATAAGGCAATATCAAACAGATTGTTGAAAAACTTAACAATCACTGATTACACAGATAAAAAATCAGATTACATAAATTAAAACTGGCGATAAAGACGATGTGCATGTGGAGATTTTAGAGGGGGCTAAAGAAGGAGAGAAGGTGGCAGTTAAGTGAAGCAAAGCATGTCCAGTCACTGGAATTTTATTTCAAAGGCTCAATCTTTTCAAGAGGCTTTTGTTTTTTTGCATTCTGCCACAGTGAAAGCAATTCCTTTTGATGTATTGCTGCCCATTCCATAACAAGTCCTAATGCTCGTGGCGGCAATTTACCAGCTATTACGGCAAGGGTATCTATTTCAATCAGCGCTTCAAAACTTCCATATTCGGCATGAAAATGTGAAGGATAATGGTCATCATAGAACATTTTAATAACAATGCCATAGAATCTGCATATCTCAGGCATGAATTGATTCTCTTTTTATATTAGGAAATAAATCTTCAGGTTTTTTTCCTGTTATTTTCATATACAAGGAATCAGGACATAAATCCACTTCCCTACCCCATAATAATTCACCTGATGTTCCTATGGAAACTTTTTTAAACTCTTCATAATCATTCCATAGTGAAAATACACCTTTACCAACGAGGTACGATAAATCTATTGTACCTTCTGTTCCGTCAGTATATTTGAGCCAGATATTATAATCTGACAAGACCTTAACTTCTGTAATCCTATACATTTTTTCTGCACCTCTTTACAAATTATAGCAGATTATTATAAATTATACAATCAATCCTCACCTCCAACCGAATATTGAGTTCATTGGATTCTTACTTTGTTGTCTTATTCGGTACGAAGGTGTGGTTATCCAAAAAGGCGTTGTTTCTTTACATCACAAGACTTATATTTCAAGACACGACCCTCTTGTTTCTCTTGTTTTGCTTGTTTTGGTTTCTGGAATGACCTGTTAGGCTTGCCCAAAACGAACTGACTCTGGGCCACGGTTCTTTGATCTTACAACAACAGTCCCGGCCAGTTTGTCGTGCCACCCTTGCTTCCTTTTGTCGAATGCAACCCAAATGAATCCGAGACACAGGGGAAGCATCGAAACAAAATAGGCGAAATACCGTCCCGTACACTGACCGGCAGATGGTTTGTTTCCGGTAGCTGCGTCCAGGATACGGAGAGATAACGCCATTTTCCCTGGAGTGGCTTGCTTTTGCATCCAGAACACGATTACAACGATCGCTGGCAATACCCAACTAATCAGAAAATCTGCTGTCCCCGCGATGAATCCAGTTTGCTTTGCATCAAAGTAGGCCCAACCGTAGATGGAAAATAGCAAGGGAAATGTGATCGCTATAATTAGCAGGGTGTCGATAATAGTTGCACCCACGCGCACCCAGAAACCTGCGTATTCCATATCTTGTTCTTGCATCAATGATTCTCCGAGTTGAAAGCCTAACAAGTTATTATACAGTTTCTGTCTTATACCACTGCTTAATTAGAAAATCAAGCTGTTTTTAATAAAATATTGACATATCTTGTAACAAAGGGTTTATTATTTCCTACTATCATTACATTTTGAGTGATATACAGAAAATGGGATATTTCTGAATGACAATATGCCTCCTGAGGGATTGCCACTCACCCTTCGGGTGCTCGCAATGACAGATAAATTAACAATATGAACTAAATCATATCATCTACTTACTGCCAATTGCTATAATAATAGCATAATATTTTTGACTTTCAAGGAAAACTATATATAATTAAATCTAATTTTTAAAGTAGGAGGAATAAACATGGCAGAAGGACAGAGCAAATGGCTGCAGGATTTTTTTGACAAGGCAGAGCCGATTAAACTAAAAGACCCATTGGCAGTAACACTCGGGGCAATGTCAGAGGATGAGGTCTTTGTTTTCAAATATCCTGACGCAGTAAAACTTGCTGGACACTCATGCCCTGCTGTTGCAGGTGCATATATGATAACCTTAAAGGCATTAAAGGCGCTTTACGGAAATGAAATACCTGTGAGAGGAGAGCTCAAGGTTGCTGTTTTAGGAGGGCCGCTTGACATGGCTTATGGCCCAATATCGCAGGTAATTAGTTTTATTACAGGCGCTGCTCCAATTACTGGATTTGGAGGGCTCGGCGGAAGATTTGTTAGAAGAAATAAACTTGTCTTTGATGAAGAGCATG
>JACRON010000076.1 GCA_016214425.1 Nitrospirota bacterium | reverse complement strand
TGACATATCCCATCAAATATCGCCGCAGGATATAGATGAGGCTGGCTTTGTGCTGGAGTGCGCTTATAAATATTTTCCGCCTTATACAGTCCATGTGGTTGTGGTTGACCCAGAGGTTGGCAGTGCAAGAAAGCCTCTGCTTGTTATTGGAGAGAGATACTATTTTATTGCGCCTGACAATGGCGTTCTTTCATTTTTATATAATAATAATGAGGAGGAGCCTGTAAAGGTCATTGAGATTAATGCTGAGCACTATTTTCTTGAGTCACCGGGCTTTACCTTTCACGGCAGGGATATCTTTGCGCCTGTTGCAGCATGGCTTTCAAAAGGGATAGATATCAATAATTTTGGCATTGAAATAGAAAATTATGTTAAACGAACCATTCCAAAGCCAGAAATTTTTGGCAAAGACCTTGTGAGGGGAAGGGTTGCGCATATTGATAAATTCGGCAATCTTATATCCAACATAAAGAGAAGCCATATTGATGAATTGGTTGCAAAAACAGGCAAAGGAAAATTTGAGATACATATCAAGGATATTAAGATTGGCAATCTCAATCAGTTTTATGCGCAGGGCGATAGGGGAAAACCAAACGCCGTTATAAACATTACATGGGAAATGCAAAAGAACAGCTTAATGCAGCAAGGGGAGATGAAGTAGGGGTGGTGATAAAGTAATATCTTGGTCAGCGATAAGATTACATGAAGAAAAAAAATGACATAAAAAATGAATACGATACCTGTTAATTAAATAAAGAAAAGACTTTATAGGCCTATCAGGCCTTTTCTTTATGCTCGTGCCTGTGCTCTTCTTTATCAATGTGTTTGTGATGGTGGACAATGCCACCATGCGAATGGACATGTACATGTTCATGCTCCATTATCCTCCTGTGTATATAGTTCTGGATAAGGACAATTGTAAATATCAGAGCGCCAAGAAGGACAATGGTAGCGCCTGATGCTGCATTAAGGTAGAAGCTAACATATATCCCTGCAACAGAGGTAAATACGCTTATTATTATGGAGAGGAAGAACATCTTATGAAAATTATTTGTCAGAAGCCTTGCTGTAGATGCAGGTATAATTATGGCTGCTGCAATTAGTGTTACACCAAGAACCTGTAGGGACACAATTATTGAGGCTGCAAGAATAACAGAAAAAATTGTGTCTATCCAGTTAACCCTGATTCCATAAACAGTTGCAGATTCAGGGTCAAAGGCAACAAAGAGCATCTGTTTATACAGAAAGAAAAACACAATAATAACTATTAATGTTACTGCGCCTATTATCACTAAATCCTCTGTTGTTACTCCAAGGATATTTCCAAACAGGACTGCCTCAAGATTTTTAGTAAATCTCCTGATTCGGCTTATAAGCGCTACTCCAAGGGCAAAGCTTGCTGTGGTTACAATCCCGATTGCAGCATCTGCCTTTATCTTTTTGCCGCGTGTAATCAGGTTTATCAGCAGGGCAGATAAAAGACCCCATATCCCTGCTGCAATATATAAATTTACAGAGGAGATATACCCAATCACTGCGCCGCCAAATGCAGCGTGCGACAGTCCGTGGCCAATATAGCTCATTCCCCTCAAGACAATATAGACGCCTATGATGCCGCAGAGTATGCCTATTAATATTCCTGCAGCAATCGCGTGAACAATAAATTCGTATTTAAGCGGTGTAATTAAAAAATCAATCATCTGTATTTAGCGGTTTTGCATTTGCCATTAATATAAGGCTTCCACTCCTTAAAACAGTCACATCTGCATTATAGGTCTTTTTAAGTATATTAGGTTTAAAAACATCCTCTGGCCTTCCCTCTGCAATTATTCCTTTGTTAAAGCATATTATCCATGGCAGATGCGCGGCAACAGCATTTAAATCATGGGTTATCAAAATTATGGTAATGCCCTTTTTATTTAAAGATAATAAAAAGTGGAGTATATCGTGCTGTGTCTTTAGATCAACGCCAGAGGTAGGCTCATCAAGAATCAAAAGCTCCGGTTCAGAAGCAAGCGCCCTTGCAAGAAAAACCCTCTGCTGCTCCCCGCCTGAAAGGGTTTTGATATGGTGATTTATATATTGGATAATGCTGAGCCGCTCTAAAACATCCCTTACAATCCTTTTATCCTTTTTATCAGGCCATGGGAAAATTCCCATTTTATTGTATCTTCCCATCATTACAGCCTGCTCAACAGTTACAGGAAAATCCCATTCAATTGCCTCTAACTGCGGGATATATCCGATGTTGGAGGAAGGCCTGTTTTTTACTAATCCTCCATTTACAGATACCTTGCCATTAGTTGGTTTAATAACACCGAGCATTGATTTAATAAGCGTGGTCTTTCCTGAACCATTTGGGCCAACTATACCTGCGAATATGCCTTTTTCTATTTTAAGGTTAATGCCTTTAAATATCTCATTGTTTCCATACTTGCAGCTTAGGTCTTTAATCTCTATCATTGTTTGTTCTTGCATCCTAATCCTTAATCTTCAATAATATTTGACGGGTCAATTGCTGAAAAGGCATCAGCCTTTCCTCCGAGCGCTGCTATCATCTCACGCATGTTATCAAGCATCATGCCTATGTATGTATGCTCCTTTGACCCTAACTTTCCGGGCAGGTCATCGTCTCTTAATGTTGTGACATGTTTAATCTTTGCCTCCTTTGCTATTTGCTCTTCCACCTTGCTTGGGTAGACCTCAGAACCAAATATGGCAGGCACATTTTCTTTCTTGAGCTGGTCTATGATAGCAGCAATCTCTCTTGGTGAAGGCTCTGCAAAATCAGAAGGCTGTATTGCGCCTATTACCTTCATGTCGTATCTCTTTGCAAAATATGCCCATGAGTCGTGATAGGTAAGGAGTTTTCTGTTTTTCTCTGGGATAGTCTTGACTGCTTGAAAAATGGCCTTGTCAAGCTGTTCAAGTTTTTTTAGAAATTTATTGGTATTCTTTTTATAATATTCCCTGTTTTCAGGATTCATCTCTATTAGCTTATCCCTGACCAATTCTGCATATTTCATGGCATAAGCCACATTCAACCAGAGGTGTGGGTTTGGGTCGCCTTTATCCTCTGGAAAGGAGAAATCAAAGAGCCATTCTTTTTTTGTGACGGTATTATCGCCGAGCTTTAATATCTTAGAACCCTTTTTTGACCTTGATTTGGCAAGTTTTTCAGTAGGCGTCTCTAAATTCATGCCGTTTAATATTATCAAATCAGCTTCTGCTATATATTTTATATCAGAAGGAATAGGCTCAAAGGTATGCGAATCCATTCCTTCGGGTATTATTCCGTGTAAATCAATTCTATTGCCTCCTACATTGTGGATAATATTTGTAATGGGCGCAACTGTTGAGACGACCTTTAGTTTTTTTTCTGCAAATACAGTCTGATTGCTCAGGAAAATTGATAAGATGATAAAAATGGTCAAAACAATATTTTTTTTAATCATATTATGACCCTCCTTCATACCAGCTCCTTTCCTGTTGTCGTCACAGTCAGCTTTCCGTGTTTTACGCCTTTTGCTCCGATTAATCTGTCTGCGATTTTTTTAATGTCATTACCCTTTCCCCTGACCACAATAACCTCTAAACAGTTATGCTCATCCATGTGTACATGCATGGATGAGATAACAGATGTATGAAAATTGTGCTGTATATCAGTAAGGACATCTAAAAGCTCCCTTCTGTGGTGGGAATAGACAATGGTTACAGTGCCTATACACTCCTTATTGCCTGCCTCCCATTCAGTCTGAACAAGGTTGTCCCTTATCAGGTCGCGAATAGCCTCGCTCCTGTTGGAATATCCTTTTTTAGCAATAAGAGAATCAAAGGACTTAAGGAGCAGACCGTCCAGTGATATTCCAAATCTTTTAATACCTGTCTTCATCGTGTTACTATTTTATAAAAGATAACACCGAATTTGTCAAGAAAAATCTTGACTGTCATCTGAAAAAGTGTTAATTTTAAGAAAATTAAGATTATCTGGAGGTTAAGTAATATGACAGACACCAATAATTATTATAAGAATGTCTTTTTTGTTCTCGGCGGTGGTTTTGTTATTGGGCTTGCTCTTTTAATTATTCTTGAGATATTGGCAGTTCGTGGGATATTGAAGCAGATTATGGATCCGTTATCACATTTGTTGTTTGGGTCTTAATATACTTCTACCCAAATAATTTTTTGGTGCCGAGACGCAGAATCGAACTGCGGACACGAGGCTTTTCAGGCCTCTGCTCTACCGACTGAGCTATCTCGGCAACCAGTTTTTAGATTAACACAAGACAATTTATCATGTCAAGATGTTTGTGTTCAAAAAAATGATTACACAGATTCTTTAAAGCCGATTACACAGATTTATTTTTGTAATCAAGGAAAATATAAATGGAGAAGTTGATTTTTACAAAACCAAAGAGTTTAAGAAACGAGCCTATGAGGTATTGCCCTCATCAGGGAGAGGACAGTCGGCATTGCGCCTGTGGGATGCGCTGTTTTTGCGTATGACTATTTTTATTTTGATATGATAGAGGTAGCGCACGGAAGGCCTCCTGCTGCTGCAACAGGCATGAAAAGGGCTGCGCCTGACAAGATAATTTTTTGCTATCAGGGCGACGGCGACCTTGCAGCAATCGGCACAGCAGAGATAGTCCATGCAGCAAACAGAGGTGAAAATCTTACTGTAATATTTGTTAATAACGGGACATACGGGATGACAGGCGGACAGATGGCGCCGACAACCCTGATGGGTCAGAGGACAACAACTACGCCGACAGGAAGGGGTCTCAGGGATGGCTATCCATTAAGGGTGTCTGAGATGCTATCTACGCTTGAAGGTGTTACATATATTGAACGGGTAGCTATGAATAACCCTAAAAATACATTAAAGGCAAAAAAGGCTATTAAAAAGGCGTTCCAGAATCAGATAGAAGGCAAGGGGTTCTCTCTTGTTGAGGCTTTGTCCACCTGCCCGACTGACTGGGGGCTTTCACCTGTGGATAGTTTAAAGTGGATTGAGGAAAAGATGATTCCTTATTTTCCATTAGGTGTTTTTAAGGATAGAAAGGATTAGCGGGGTTTATAATAGTGTATCAGGATATAATTATAGCAGGCTTTGGCGGGCAGGGTGTCTTATTAGCTGGCAGGGTGCTTGCCTATGCCGGCATGATTGAAGGAAGGCATGTAACATGGTTTCCCTCTTATGGCATTGAGATGAGGGGAGGGACATCAAACTGCACTGTGGTTATCTCATCAGAAGATGTTGCCTCGCCGATTGTTAAGAATCCTTCTGCAATAATCGTATTGAACAAGGCATCTTTAAATAAATTTGGGCCATTATTAAAGAAAGGTGGCCTGGCGGTTATTAATTCCTCATTAGTTAAAGAGACCTTTGAAAGAAGTGATGTCCAGACTGTTTATGTGCCTGCAAATGAAATAGCAGAGGAATTAGGAGACAGCAGGGTGGTTAACATGATTGCGCTTGGGGCATTTATTAAAAGGACAGGGATTATTAAGATGGAAAATTTGTTGAATGCCTTAAAAGATATTCTTCCTGCAAAGAGGCAGAGTCTTTTAGAGCTTAATTATGAGGCAATAAAAAGGGGCGCCTCTGTTATAGAAAAGGAGGCTGTTTTAAAGGTTTAATGATTAGAAAAGCAAAGATATCAGATGCAAAGAAGATACACGAGCTGATTAACTACTATGCAAAAAAGGAGTTGATGCTATACCGTTCACTAAATGATATTTATGAGAATATCAGGGATTTTTCTATTTATGAGGGAAAGAAAGGGGAGGTATTAGGCGCCTGCGCCCTTCACATCGGCTGGGAGGGCATGGGCGAAATACGGTCTCTGGCTGTAAAGCAGGGTTATGCAAAAAAGGGTATTGGAAGAAGCCTTGTTGACGGAATATTCAGAGAGGCATTGGAATTTGGAATAAAGACCATTTTTGTTCTGACATATATACCTGATTTTTTCAAAAAGATTGGTTTTAAGGAAATTGATAAGAACAAATTACCGCAAAAGGTCTGGACTGAATGCGTGAATTGTCCAAAATTTCCTGACTGCGATGAGACAGCAATGATATATAAAAGAAATTAAAGATTATCT
>JACRON010000247.1 GCA_016214425.1 Nitrospirota bacterium | reverse complement strand
TCTATTATGCTAAAAGGTATCATAAATAGCGTCGCTATTTTTTTCAAAAGCCCTTTGCCAATAAAACCTGCTATCCTTATAGTCTCCAATCTATAGCCCTCTTTTGGAAGAACCCTATCCTCTATGCCGTTTGCTGTTCCGACAAAGAGTATCTCAATATCTTTATATCTTTTCTGAAACTCCTTTGCTACTGCAATCCCAGGATAAAGATGCCCGCCAGTGCCGCCGCCTGCAATTATAATCCTCTTCATACCCCCTCACCTTTATCCTCTCCCCTGCTCTGCTATGTTCATTAATATGCCTATTGACATCATATTCACCAATAATGATGAGCCGCCGAAACTCACAAAGGGCAAAGGTATGCCCTTTGTGGGCAGAAGCCCAGTAACAACGGATATGTTTATAACTGCCTGTATGCCTATCATAATGGTTATGCCTAAGGCAAGATATCTGGCAAAGACATCCTCTGTTCTTAATGCTATAACAAAACCAAGATAGATAAGCGCTGCAAACAATGCAATAACAGTTACAGCGCCTGCAAACCCCAGCTCCTCTCCAAGAATGGAGAAGATAAAATCTGTATGCGCCTCTGGCAGAAAGAAGAGCTTCTGCTTTCCCTCGCCAAGACCTGCTCCTAAGAGCCCGCCGCTTCCAAGCGCAAGATACGACTGTATAATCTGATAGCCTGAATTGTAAGGGTCTTTCCATGGATCCCATGTTGATATTATTCTTTGCCAGCGGTATCCTGTGCTAAGCACAGAATACAATATAGGCATTAAAAATATTCCAAGAAGCATGATATGCTTTAGCCTTGCGCCGCCTGCAAAGAGAAGAGATAGCGCAATTATGCCGATTGTTACTGCTGTGCCTATATCAGGCTCTATCATAATAAGCATTACTATTATGCCAATGATGCTCATAACAGGCAGAAAGCCGTTCATAAAGTCCTTTATCCTCTCGCCCTTCTTTGTAATTATACGGGCCATATATATAATAATAGTAAGCTTTGATAGCTCAGCAGGCTGGAATGAGAGGATGCCGAGCCTGAGCCATCTTCTTGCGCCATTTACCTCCCTGCCGATAGAAGGAATCAGCACGAGGATTAAAAGTAAAATGGTAAGAAAAAGGAGCGGAAGAAAGAGCCTGTCCCAATTCCTGTAATCTATCCTTGATACGATAATCATAGCGACTAATCCTATTACTGCCCATATCATCTGCCTCTTTAAAAAGAAAAAGAGGTCATTCATTTTCTTTAGTGCAGGAATAGCGCTTGATGAATATATCATTAATATTCCTATAGCAGTAAGGATAGTAACAATTATAAAAAGACTGTAATTTATGCTTTTGAAATTTGCAACTGTCATTTAAGCACCCACCTTGACCCTTGCCCCCTGACCCTTTGACCCTGCTAATCTACTCACTGCCTCCTTAAACACCCTTCCCCTCTCTTCAAAATTCTTGAACATATCAAAACTCGCGCATGCAGGAGATAGAAGCACAACATCGCCTCTATCTGCCTTGTGGGATGCAATATTTACAGCATCCTCAAGGCTCTGGGCAAAGAGTGTATCAGTAAGGTCACCAAGTATATCTGCAATCTTATCCTTTGCCTTGCCTATTAAAATAAGACACTTCACCTTTTCCTTTACAAGATTTTTTAACGGAGTAAAATCCCCTCTCTTATCAAGCCCGCCTGCAATCAGGATAACAGGCTCTGAAAACCCCTCTAATGACTTTACAACTGCTCCAACATTTGTCCCTTTAGAATCATTTATATATTTAACGTCATCAATTATCTTCACAAGCTCAAGCCTGTGCTCAAGCCCGGCAAATCTTTTTAGCGCCGGCCTCATAAATTCAACAGGACACCCTGATAATTGCGCTGCTGCAATTGATGCCATTGCATTCTCAATATTATGAACGCCCTTTATGCCGAGCTCATCTGTTTTTATTACAATCTCATCCTTGCCGCTGATATTTGAGACAATATCACCGCCTTTAATATATACACCTCTCTCTACACTTTTCAATCTGCTGAACAGGATAATATCGGATTTTATATTTTTTATAATGTCTGACGTATATGAATCATCAGCATTTAGTATTGCGAAATCATCCTTGCCCTGATTTTCAAAGAGCCTTGCCTTTGCCCATACATACTCATCCATAGAATCATAGCGGTCAAGGTGGTCAGCCGTTATATTTAATAAAACAGCTGTCATTGGCTTAAAATCCTTTATTGTCTCAAGCTGAAAACTGCTTATCTCTGCTACTGCTGCATCCCATTTTTTATCTGATAGCACAGCATCGCTTAAGGCTGTGCCAAGATTGCCTCCAACAAACACATTTCTTTTATATGTCTTTATAAGCCCACCTGTCAGTGTTGTTGCAGTGGATTTGCCGTTAGTGCCTGTAATGCCTATAACAGGCGCCTTAAGAAAATCATACGCAAGCTCTATCTCGCTTATAACAGGTATCCCCTTTTCTTTTGCCTTGAGCAGATATTCAGACTTATATGGAACACCAGGGCTTATGATAATCAGGTCGCTCCTCAAAAAGGTTTCAGGATTATGCACGCCAAGTTCGTAGCTAATATTAAGCCCTTTAAGCAGGGATATGGCATCAGCGAGCCTGTCTTTGCCTGCTGTATCTGTAACAGTAACCTTAGCTCCTTCTCTTAAAAGAAGCCTTACAGCAGATACACCGCTCCTTGCAAGACCGACAACAAGGGCTTTTTTATTTTTTAGATTTAATTTCATTCTCCATCCTTCGTAGTAGCAGGCTTTAGCCTGCCTTTGACCACCCTCCCCTTAATCCCCTCCCATCAAGGGAGGGGAAATAAAAATGTTCCCTCTCCCCTTGCGGGAGAGGGTTAGGGTGAGGGGGCTTTCTTCACCTCAGCTTCAACGTGCTCAAACTTAATAATGCAAGGACAATTGCAATTATCCAGAACCTGACAATAATCTTTGGCTCATCCCATCCCTTTAACTCAAAATGATGATGGATTGGCGCCATTCTGAATACCCTCTTTTTTGTAAGCTTGAATGATGCCACCTGAAATATCACAGAGAGGGTTTCAATTACAAAGAGGCCGCCGACAAGGAGCAAAAGAAGTTCATGCTTGGAGATAACAGCGACAGTTCCAAGAGCGCTGCCGAGCGGAAGAGAGCCAATATCGCCCATAAATATAGATGCAGGATAGGCATTGAACCACAAAAACCCAAGACCAGCGCCAATCATCGCGCCGCATAAAACAGATAACTCACCAGCGCCTGCAATATATGTCAACTGTAAATATTCTGAAAATAATAAATGGCCTGCAATATAGGTGACAATCGTATAGGAAAAGGCAGCCACTATAAAAGGCCCTATTGCAAGGCCGTCAAGGCCGTCAGTAAGATTCACGGCATTTGATGCGCCGACAATCACAAATATTGCAAAGGGTATATAGAACCAGCCAAGGTCAGGCGTAATCTTTTTAAAGAAAGGCACACTGAGCTTTGTTGAATAAGCTGGAAGATGATATAAGATAACAGCAATAATCAGTGCAGCCAGAATCTGTAAGCCGAATTTATATCTCGGCGACAGGCCCTCTGATTTCTTTTTTATAAATTTCAAATAATCATCCAAAAATCCTATGCCGCCAAAGCTGAGGATAGAGAATATCACAAGCCAAATATATAGATTTGTAAGGTCTGCCCATAAGAGTGTCGGCACAATTATGCCAATGAGCAGCATCACACCGCCCATGGTAGGTGTTCCTGATTTTTTAATGTGCGCCTTTGGCCCGTCCTCTCTGATGCGCTGGCCTATCTGCCATCTCTGCAATGTCCTGATCATCCATGGGGCTATTATCAGGGTAAGGATTAAGGCTGTGATTATTGCATAGGCAGTCCTGAAGGTTATGTATCTGAATACATTAAAGCCGGAGAAATATGTGTGAAGCGGGTATAATAAATGATATAGCATCTATTCCTCTGTATCCCCCTTTATAAGCCTCTCTGCTATCTTCTCCATTGCCATCTTTCTTGAACCTTTAATCAGTATTGTATCACCGGCCTTTGCATACCTGTTCAATATATCCAGCGCCTCCTGATGGTCAACACATACAAAAATATTATTTTCGCTCATCCCTGATTCAACAGCGCCTGTTACAATGAACTTAGAAAGGTTGCCCATTACTATTAAATAGTTAATCCCGAAATCAACAACCTTCCTGCCTGTATTCAGGTGGGCATCTTCAGCATAGTCTCCAAGCTCAAACATATCGCCAAGAACTGCAAATGTCCTTCCGCTGTTTTTAAAATTTGAAAGGAGCATTATTGCAGCCTCCATAGAAGCTGGGTTTGCATTGTAGGAGTCATTGATAACCCTTAACCCTGAATTCAGCAGCCTTACCTCTGAACGCATCTTAAAAGGCTCAAACTTTTCAAGCCCTGCCTTTACATCTTCAAGAGCAAAATTAAAGAGCAATGCAGCAGCGGCTGCTGATAAGGCATTATAAATATTGTGCCTTCCAAGCATGGACAGTGTAATGCCTATGCCATCCTTTCCCTTCTGTATTGTGAACGATGTTTTCCCTGACTCATCGGCCTTTATATTTATTGCCCTTACATCTGCCCCATACTCAATGCCAAAGGTTACAACCTTGCCCTTCATCTTTGATGCTGCCTTCAAAGAATTTGCATCATCAGCATTTATCACAGCAGTATCGCACTCAGAAAGGAACTCTAAAAGCTCTCCCTTTGCCTTTATTACATTCTCTATATTCCCCAAACTCTCAAGGTGCGCTGGCCCGATATTGGTTATTACGCCGATATTCGGCTGCGCTATCTCGCACAGCCTTGTTATCTCACCGAGGCCGCTCATGCCCATCTCAATCACACCCGCCTGATGATTCTTTTTTAATCTTAGCAGTGTGAGAGGCACACCAATATGATTATTCAGATTTCCCTCATTTTTAACAATAAATAACCTCTGGCTGAGGATTCTTGCGAGCATCTCCTTTGTTGTAGTCTTGCCATTTGTGCCTGTTACAGCGCACAAAGAGATTGTGTGCTTCTGCCTGTGAAATGCAGCTATCTCCTGCAAAGCCCATACTGTATCAGATACTGCAATCAATGCCTTTGAGCTATCTGCTGCATCTTTTGCAACCTTCTCAATCTGAGATTCATTGATAACAGCGCCTGCTGCGCCATTTGCAAATGCCTGTTCTACAAAATCGTGCCCGTCAAAGCTGTCGCCCTTTATTGCAATAAAAAGCTCGCCCTTCTTAATGCTCCTTGTGTCAATAGAGACCCCTGAAATTGACAGTCTCTTATCCCCTCTCACCAGCCTTCCCTTTGAGGCTGAGAGTATCTCATTTATATTAAGCGCATCCTTCATTTCAAGTGTTTTAGTCATAAAGTCTTACGACTTGTTACTTACGACTTCCAACTGTTTTTATCGCCTCCCTCGCTATCTCCCTGTCATCAAAATGTATCTTTTTATCACCAATAATCTGATAATCCTCATGTCCTTTGCCGGCAATAACAACAATATCATCCTTCTTTGCAAGCCCTATTGCCTTGTAGATCGCCTCTCTCCTGTCAGGCATTATCAAGTAGCAATTTCGGATTTCGGATTTCGGATTTCGGATTTTTTCCAATTCGCAATTCGCAATTCGCAATCCACTATTCTTAATCCCCTCTTCTATCGCTTTGATAATCTCCATCGGGTCTTCACTTCTTGGATTATCAGATGTAATAATCACAATGTTACTTGCTTTTCCTGCTGTCTCTCCCATCTTTGGCCTCTTTCCTTTATCCCTGTCGCCACCGCAGCCAAATACCGTTATAATTCTTTCTTTGGCAAATTCCTTTACAGCCTCAAGCAGCCTTTTTAAGGCATCCTCTGTATGTGCATAATCAACCACTACAGCAAAATCCTGCCCTTCCTCTATCTTTTCAAACCTGCCTGAGATATTCTCCACAGCCCTTATGCCGTCAGCAATTATGCTGTTGTCAAAACCGAGACTCTGTCCAACGCCGATTGTAGAGAGAATATTAGTAATATTATACTTCCCTGTTAATTTAGATTCTACAGGAAAAATCCCCTTTGCCGTTACTGCCTTAAATGCAATGCCGTTAATGTCAATTCTGATTTCATCAGGTCTGATATCTGCATCCCTGCTGAAACCATAGGTAACTGCCTTTACCTTCATTGCGTCCAGTATCCTCTTGCTGTAAGGGTCGTCAATATTTATTATCCCAACCTTCTTCACCATCTTTCCTCTTTCATTATTCAAAGAGGTGAAGAGCTTCAGTTTTGCTTTAAAATAATCCTCCATTGTCTTATGGAAATCAAGGTGGTCCTGCGTAAGATTCGTAAATACTGCTATGTCAAACTCGCAGTCAGCAACCCTGTTTAATTCAAGTGCATGGGAAGAAACCTCCATAACTGCATACTCAGCGCCAGACCCTATTATCCTGTGGAGATATTTCTGCAGGTCTGCAGATTCGGGTGTAGTATGGGGCGCTTGTATTGTTTCATCGCCAATTATATATGAGATGGTGCCAAGAAGGCCGCATCTCTTGCCTGCGTTCTCAATAATGGACTTAATAAGGTAGGATGTTGTTGTCTTGCCATTTGTGCCTGTAATGCCAATCATGCGGAGTCTTCTGCTCGGATAGCCGTAGAATTGCGCAGATAAAAGCGCAAGGGCATTCCTTGCATCAGGCACTGATATTACAGTAATATTGTTTTCAGGCGCTTCAATAGTCCCTTCAGTCACGATTACCGATGCCCCATTTCTTATTGCATCAGCAATATACTTACGGCCGTCTGTTTTAAAACCAGGGATTGCTACAAACAGAGAATCCTTTCTCACCTCCCTTGAATCATAGGTGATGTCCTTAACCTGCCTTTCAAGCCCCCCTAAGACATTTGACTTATTCAAAACCTCTAATAACTCCTTTAATATCATTCCCTCTTTACCATAAGGATTCTTTCTTCATTTGTAGAAGGGGCATTGATATAAAGCAGTATATCCTCAGCTATGCTCTTAAAAACAGGAGCTGCCACACTGCCGCCCCATCCTGCCCCTTCAGGGCTGTCTATCACAATCAGGAGCGCTATCTGCGGGTCCTCTGCAGGCGTATAGCCTATAAATGAACTTACAAAGTATTTATCTGAATAGAGGCCTGTTTTAGGGTCTATCTTCTGTGCAGTCCCTGTCTTTCCAGCAACCCTGTAACCCTCAATGGCTGCCCTTTCGCCTGTGCCGCCTTCAACTACACTCGTTAGTATCCTCGTCATCTCTGCTGCTGTCTCAGAGGATACCACCCTCTTTCTTATTTCAGGATAGACTTTTTTTTCAATCCTGTCCCCGTCCCTTATTTCAGAAACCACATAGGGCTTCATCATCCAGCCGTTATTTGCAACAGCAGAAAAGGCTGTTATGAGCTGGATTGGTGTAACACCTATCTCCTGCCCTAATGATACTGAGCCGATTGACCTCTTTGACCATTCTCTTGTATTCCGCAATATTCCCTTTGACTCTCCTGAAATATCCACATCAGTCTTTTCTCCAAACCCAAAGGACTTAAGATGCGCGTAAAGCCTCTCCTTGCCAAGCCTCATCCCAATCCTTACAGCGCCTACATTGCTTGACCTTTTTATAACATCGCGAAAGGAGAGCCTGCCTTTCTCCTTTACTGTATCATGTATTATCTCACCGTCTATATCAATCTTATCCTCGCCAAAAAACATCGGCTCAGACGGCGATGCAACCTTCTCTTCTAATGCCGCAGAGGCAACAATCACCTTTAATGTTGAGCCTGGCTCATAAGGGTCAGATACAATCCTGTTTCTCCACTCTTCAGGGGCATATTTAATAAACTCATTTGGATTAAAAGACGGCTTTACAGCCATAGATAGTATCTCGCCTGTCTTTGGATCCATGCCGATAACCATACCCCTCTTTGCATGGGTCTTCTGAATCGCCCTATCAAGCTCCCTCTCGCATATATATTGTATGCTCTCGTCTATGGTAAGGATAATATCCTTGCCCTTTACAGGCGGCGTATATCCTGAGCTTGGGAAAATATGCGACCCTCTCGCATCCCTTTCAAGTATAACAAAGCCATCTTCTCCCTTTAAAAACTCATCATATCTTGCCTCTATGCCTGAAAGCCCTGTATTATCAAGGCCTGCAAAACCTATAAGATGCCCGAGGAGATCTTTCTTTGGATAGAATCTCTTGCTCTCTTTTATAAATCCTATCCCTTCTAAATCCTCATTCTTAATCTTTGCTGCAATATTCGGATCTATTTTTCTTGCTATCCATACAAAGCCTTTATCGCTCTTTAGCTTCTTCTCCAGAACCCTCCAGTCCTCGTTTAAGAATCTTGAAAGTCTCTTCGCTGCCTCATGAGAATCCTCTATTTCAGAAGGAACTGCGTATACAGACTCAACATCTAAATTTACCGCCAATACCCTTCCCTTCCTGTCGTATATTGTCCCTCTCAAAGGCTCTAATACTACAGTCTTCTGATGCTGGCGCACTGCAATCCTTGAGAGGTCATTATTTTTTATTGCCTGAAGATAAAACAGCCGTGAAATACCTGCTGACAGACCGATGGCAATGATAATGGCAAGCAGCAGAATTCTCACCTTTGCCTGTTTTGAAGACCTCTCTGCTATCTTTCTATCATCCACCTTTATGACCTCGGTTTATTCAGTCCTTTCAATTCTGACTTTGTTAATTTATAATCCTTCTCAGCTTCTCCAATCATAACCTGCGGAAGCTTTATCTCCCTTACCACAATCAAGCTGCCCTTTTCAGGCCTCTTCATTCCAAGGTCTGCTGCTGCAATCTTTTCTATCCTCTTTAAAGATGAGAGGCTTGACACCTCTGTAAGGAGTTCTGCATTCCTGCGGCTAAGCTCTACCTTCTCTTTGCGGAGCCTTTCAATATTATAACCAACCTCCACAATCATTACCCTCTGCCAGACATAGGTGATAAAAACAAACATAAGCATAACAACAATTATTAATGTCTGAAAGGCGCTGTTTATATTATCTTCGCTATTTTTTCTAAATAAACTCATGCGCACACCTGCAGCTTATGTAACAGCTTAGCCATTTGTGGAAATGGCTAAACTTCAATGCAAAATGCAAATTTTAAATTGAAAATTGTAAAATTTTAAGACCTTTTCTTTTCAAATTTGCATTTTGCATTTTGCAATTTACAATTTTCAATGATGTTTAGCGTTTCACTTATAAAACGCTAAACAGTTAATAGCTTTTCTGCTGCCCTGAGCTTTGCGCTCCTTGCCCTTGGATTTGCCTTAATCTCCATTTCTGCTGGAGCAACAGGTTTCTTTGTTATAATCTTTATACTCGGTTTTATACCGCACTGGCACACAGGGATCTTTGGCGGACATATACAGCCCTTCTCCAGCCTCTGAAATGTCCTCTTTACAATCCTGTCCTCAAGCGAATGAAAGGATATAACGCACATCCTTCCTTCCGGCTTTAATATATCAACTGCATCAAGAAGACTCTTTTCTAATATCTCCAGTTCCCTATTAACAGCAATCCTTAATGCCTGAAAGGTCCTTGTTGCTAAATGAATTTTTTGCGCATGAAATCTTGCAGGAATCGCCTTCATAATAATATCTGAAAGCTGTAAAGTCGTTGCTATCGGTTTTCTTTCTCTCTCCCTTACAATAAATGAGGCAATCCTTTTTGCAAACCTCTCTTCACCGTATTTAAAAATAATCTCAGACAGCTCCCTTTCAGATGACCTGTTTATAATATCAGCAGCAGTTATCTTTGTCTTTTTATCCATCCTCATATCAAGCGGCGCATCAGACATAAAAGAAAATCCCCTCTCTTTATCCTCAAGCTGATATGACGAGACGCCTAAATCAAAGAGAATGCCGTCAACATTTTCATTTTTCATAACATCCTTGATATCTGAAAAATTGCCATGCACAAGCCTTGTCCTCTCTCCAAATCTTTTAAGCCTTTCTTCTGCTATCTTCAATATCTCCTCATCCTGATCTATTCCAATTATCACACCATCAGGAGAGGAAAGCTCCAATATCCTCTCTGCATGTCCGCCTGCGCCGACTGTGCAGTCAATATATACCCCGCCTTTTTTGCAATTAAGCAGCTCAACCGCCTCCTTTAATAAAACTGGTGTATGCTTTATCATTCATCCATCACAGCCCTAAATTGGAAAGTGTCTCGCTGATCTTTCCGAGCTTCTGCGGAATCTTTGCCTCCCTGTCTATCCATTTCTTGTTGTCCCAAACCTCAACCTTATTAAACATTCCAATAAGAACAATCTCTTTATTCAATCCTGCATATTCCCTTAATGAAGGAGGAATCAGGATGCGTCCCTGTTTGTCAAGCACACACTCAACAGCGCGGGAATAAAAGAATCTCATAAAGTCTTTTACCTCAGGCTGCATCATTGGAAGGCCCTTTGTCTTTTCTTCTATCAGACGCCACTCCTCAGTTGGATATGCAACAAGGCACTGGTCAAAATCAGATGTGAGAATTAGTTTTTCCTCGTAGCGTGCTTACACGGCCCTTCGAATCAATTGTATGCACATATCTGCCTATAAACAATCAGAGCCTCCTAAAGAACAGTTTTAAGTTTTGAGTCGTAAGTTCTTATATGCCATTTCATCCCACTTTATCCCACTATATGGTCTAAGTATACACCAAGATAAGAGAATGTCAAGTAAAATTGTTATATTTATGTGAAATTGTTAGAAAAAGTCAGGTGGGAGGAAAAATGGCAAAAACATGCTGCTATTAACTCATAACAATTATTAATATACTTGCTTATGCCCTTTTTTTCATGTATATTTTTATTCATTAAAAGAATAAACAATTGAGAGGGAGAGGATGCACAGGATTACCCAATCCATAGAAATAAAACTTCCGCGTAAAAGGGTCTTTGCATTTCTCAAAAATATTGAGGCCAGGCTTGAACTAAATCCCTTTTATAAGGTGTATAGTTTTGAAAAAATAACTGATGGAGACATAGGCGTTGGAACAAGATTTAAGATAGCTTTATTGAGCGACTATGGAATAAGCAAATATGAAAGCGAGGTAGTTGAGTTCGTTGAGAATGAAAAGATTTCAACAAGGGATGTAAATGGCAGGCTTATGCTTACCTTGACTTTA
>JACRON010000075.1 GCA_016214425.1 Nitrospirota bacterium | reverse complement strand
GATTTTAAGCTTCTTTCAAAATCCCTTCGCCCCCTTCCGGAGAAATGGCACGGCCTGACTGATGTTGAAATCAGATACAGGCAGAGATATGTTGATTTGATTGTGAATCCGGATGTCCGCGATGTGTTTATAAAAAGAAATAAGATAATCAAAACAATCAGAAATTTCTTAGATGAAAAGGGCTTTCTTGAGGTAGAGACGCCGATGATGCAGTCTATCCCGGGAGGCGCAACAGCAAAACCATTTGTTACACACCACAATGCGCTTGGCATTGACCTTTTTTTAAGGATTGCGCCAGAGCTTCATTTAAAGAGGCTTATTGTTGGCGGTTTTGAACGTGTGTATGAGATAAACAGGAATTTCAGGAATGAAGGCATATCCACAAGGCACAATCCTGAGTTTACTATGCTTGAATTCTACATGGCTTATGCAGATTATAATGATCTGATGAACCTGACAGAGGAAATGTTTGTTCATACAGCGAAAGAGGTCTGCGGAAAATTGAAGATTGAATATACAGGCAAGGAGATTGACCTAACCCCGCCATGGCAGAGGCTTACATTAAAAGAGGCAATTTGCAAATATACAGCATGCAATCCATCTGAGCTTTCTGATTTTGATAAGGCAAAGGCGCTTGCAAAGAGGCTTGGCATAGATATTAATGACGCAGATACCTATGGAAAGGTAATAAATGAAATCTTTGAGGCAAAGGTTGAGCATCAATTGATTCAGCCGACATTTATTACTGAATACCCGACAGATATCTCTCCGCTTGCAAAAAGGGTTGCTGATAATCCTGACTTTGTTGAGCGGTTTGAGCTTATTGTCAATGGACAGGAGATAGCAAATGCCTTTTCAGAATTAAATGACCCTGATGACCAAAGGACAAGATTTGAGATGCAGGAGAAGGAAAAACAGGCAGGTGACGATGAGGCGCATTATATGGATGAGGACTATGTCCGCGCATTGGAATACGGAATGCCTCCAACTGCCGGCGAAGGAATCGGTATAGACAGGCTTGTCATGCTACTTACAAATCAGGCATCCATAAGGGATGTCATTCTATTCCCGCAGATGAGGCCGGAAAAATAAGATGAAACTTTCCTACGAGCTTTTTATAGGACTCAGATACCTCAAGGCAAAGAGAAAGCAGACCTTTATATCGCTGATTACAATGATATCAATGGCAGGCGTTGCTGTTGGCGTGTGGGCGCTTATTGTTGTCCTTTCTGTTATGACAGGGTTTGAAGAGGATTTAAGAAATAAGATCCTCGGCACAAACTCCCATATCGTAATTATAGACCGGGGCGAAGGCGCTATAAAGGATTACAAAAATATCATCCCAAAGATAGAAAAGGTAGAGCATGTCATCTCTGCAACGCCATTTATCTACAATCAGGTGATGCTTACAACAGAGAATGGCGTATCTGGTGTTGTATTGCGCGGGATTGACCCTTCTGAAGAGGGAAAGGTAACAGATATAAAGAAAAACATTAAGGACGGAAGGCTTGAAGCGCTAAATGAAAAACAAGGGATAATTATTGGAAAAGAATTGGCTAAGAGACTGTTGGCCTTTGTAGGCAATAAAATAACCGTTGTCTCCCCACTCGGCGCAATAGGCCCAATGGGCACAATACCCAAAATGAAGTCCTTTGAGGTCGTCGGCATATTTGAATCAGGCATGTATGAATATGACTCTACACTTGCCTATATATCAATAAAGGATGCGCAGCAGTTTTTTAATATGGGCGATGCTGTAAGCGGTATTGAGGTGAGGCTTGATGATATATATATTGCAAGGGGAATTTCAGAGAAGATTCAATCCATACTCGGCTTTCCTTATTGGGCAAGGGACTGGGGGCAGATGAACAGAAACCTCTTTTCTGCGCTTGCGCTTGAGAGGATAGCCATGTTCATAATATTGACCTTAATTGTTCTTGTTGCTGCCTTTAATATCGTAAGCACTTTGATTATGATCGTAATGGAGAAGAACAAGGACATAGCTATATTAATGTCAATGGGCGCAACGAAAAAAGGGATAATGAAGATATTTGTTATCAATGGCCTGATGATAGGCATTGTCGGGACAATAATAGGCGTTGCTGCAGGTTATTTCTCATGCATCCTTCTTGCAAAATATCAGTTCATAAAACTTCCAAGCGATATATACTATATAAGCCATTTGCCTGTTAAGATGAAGCTCGTCAATATAATTGTTATTGCAATTTCTGCTGTTGGAATAAGCTTCTTAGCAACCATATATCCCTCCTATCAGGCAGCAAAACTTGACCCTGCAGAGGCATTGAGATACGAATGAGCAAATTGATAAAGATTGAAGGCCTTCAAAGGTCTTTTAAAATAGACTCTGTTACCCTTGAGGTTTTAAAGGGAGTAGACCTGGAGATTAAAAAAGGCGAGATACTTGCCATCATTGGCGCATCTGGTGTTGGAAAAAGCACCCTCCTTCATATCATTGGGACATTGGAGAGACCGACATCAGGCAAGGTATATTTTAATGAAAAGGATATATTCAAATTAAATAACGATGAGCTTGCAATATTTAGAAATAAGACCATCGGCTTTGTTTTTCAGTTCCATCACCTGCTTCCTGAATTTACTGCATTGGAAAATACAATGATGCCTGCATTAATAAACGGTCTTTCACAAAATGATGCAGAAAAAAAAGCTAAAGCATTACTTGAAGAGGTTGGAATCGGCAAAAGGCTCCATCACAAGCCCGGAAAGCTCTCCGGCGGTGAGCAGCAGAGGGTTGCAATAGCAAGGGCGCTTGTCCTATCACCTGAACTTGTTTTGGCAGATGAGCCAACAGGAAACCTTGACACGCATACAGGTGAGGAGATACACAGGCTGCTCAAGGAAATAAACAAGGCAAAAGGAACAACATTTGTCCTTGTAACCCACAATGAAAAACTTGCCTCAAAGGCAGACAGAATTGTTAAGATGGTGGATGGAAGGATTGCATAAAATTCCGCTATGATGTTTGATAAAACCTGAATATCCTAACTACAAAACCTGGCTCCTTGCTTCTTACTTTCTTTAAGACCTCTCTCTTGAGCACCCTGAATAGGAGCAGAGGAAGGGAAAAGAAAAACATGATTAAATCCGATTTTTTAATAAGCCCTATCCTCCATGCCTTGCTGACTATATGCCTTATCTGTTCAAAGTCATAAAAACGGGATTTAATCTTATTCCGCACCCTCTTTAAGTCTTTCGGGCTGAACCTATCAGAATAGAGAGCTCCTCCATTCTTATCGTAATAATACCCCGGCAGCTTATCAACTGTTTCTTTTAAAGGCGAATACTTGTCTATCCTCAATTTCTGAAAGCTTATTGTATCTAAATGCAGCTCCTTTGCAAAATCAGCGATATAGACCATCTCATCTTCTGTTTCGCTGATATTGCCGTATATAAAATAGCCGTGAATGTAAAAGTTGTAGTTATTTAATACATTGAATGCCTCCCTGATTTTATCCTGAGTGAATCCCTTCTGAAGCTGTTTTAAAATTCTGTCATGAGGTGATTCTATGCCAACTAAAAATAGCTTAAAACCAGCCTTTTCTGCCTTTTCCAAGAGCACAGGATGTCTTGCAATCTCTATCCTTGTCTGGACAGCAAATGCCTTCTTTATGTTGTTTTCAATTATGAGGTCGCACAGCTTCTCGCTTCTTTTTGGATTGGTAAAAAAATTATCATCAGAAAAGAGCACTACATCAGCAGTAATGGTTTTCAATTCTTCAATTACTGATTCAAGAGACCTCTCTGCATATTCCCTTTTCTGTCCAAGGGGATTTAAACTCATCGTGCAAAACTTGCACTGGTAAGGGCAGCCCCTTGTAGTAAGAATTGTATCAAAGGTCAAATTAGTCAGATTGATGCCATGCAATGCCAACTGATAGCTATTCTTTCTTAAGCTTCTGTCCGGAAATGGAATAGTGTTGATATCACAAAGGGGTCTGTTTTGATTATGAACAATTTTGCCGTTCTCTCTATAGGATATGCCGAGTATATCCTTATACGGCACGCCTTTCACTATCTCCTTAATTGTCTCATCACCCTCGCCGCGTATAATAACATCAATAGTGGGGCATTTGTTGAAGATATATTCCACATCTTCTGTAGCCTTATGCCCGCCTACAACCACAGGGATATCGTCAGGCAATTTACAGATAAGCTCGCAAATCTCTTTAAAATTAAAATTCCATGTGATGCTGATGCATATAAGGTCAATCTCTTTCCTGATAAACTCGTTTAGATTATTTATATTCTGTAATTCCTTTTCATGCCTCAAATCCATGAGGGTAATTTTTTCCACAAGGTCTTTCATGCTTGTTGCAATGTATTCAAGTCCAGTGGGAGGGAAAAGCCCGAGTGCAGAGGTAGAGTCTTTGTAATAAGGATTTAATGCGAGGACATGATTATATTTCATAAAAGTAGATTAACATTGATGAGGCACAAAGTCAATTCAAAATTAAACCTTACACAAATGCCTTTATGCCTAATAGACTACTACCAATAATCAGCTTCTGGATTTCTGATGTCCCTTCGTATATAGTTGCAACCTTTGCATCGCGGTAATATCTCTCAAGTGGATATTCATTAGAATAGCCATAAGCGCCATGAATCTGTATTGCCTCTGATGCTGCATTTACTGCTGCCTCTGAGGCATAAAGCTTTGCCATTGATGTCTCTGTTGTATTCTTAATGCCTTTATTTTTTAAATGCCCTGCCCTGTAAACTAAAAGCCTTGCAGCATCCAAGTCAACTGCCATCTTTGCAATCTTTTCCTGAATCAACTGAAAACCTCCGATAGGCTTTCCAAACTGCTGCCTCTGCTTTGCATACTTTACGCATGCATCAAGGCATCCCTGAATAATGCCTACACTTCCTGCTGCAACACTGTACCTGCCATTGTCCAGGGCATACATGGCTATTTTAAAACCGTCACCAACCTCGCCTAAAAGATTCTCTTTAGTTACTCTGCACTGTTCAAACACAAGCTCACCTGTATCAGAAGAACGAAGACCAAGCTTTCCTGTAATCTTATTTGCTGTAAAACCCTTTGTCCCCTTTTCTATCAAAAATGCTGCAATGCCTTTATGTTTTTTTGATTTATCTGTTTGTGCAAAAACAATGGCAATATCTGCGACAGTGCCATTTGATATCCATATCTTTGCGCCGTTGATGAGCCATTCACTGCCTTTTAACACAGCAGTAGTGGACTGATTCCCTGCGTCAGAGCCAGCATCTGGCTCTGTTAAGCCAAAACAGCCGAGCATCTCGCCTTTGCATAATTTTGGAAGGTATTTTTTCTTTTGCTCCTCAGTCCCCCATTTAAGGATGGTAAGCTCAACAAGGGAAATCTGAACAGATAATGTTGTGCGTAGGGATGAACAGCCTCTGCCAATCTCTTCTGTAATAATGGCATGGCTTATATAATCCAAACCTGCGCCGCCGTATTCAACAGGAATTGGGCCGCCAAGAAAGCCTAACGGCGCCATTTTTTGAAGGAGTTCTTTTGGGAATCTTTCTTTTAAATCGTTTTCCCTTGCAGCAGGGATGACCTCTTTGTCAACAAAATCCCTTACAGTATTTCTTATCATCTCCTGTTCAGGTGAAAGGTCAAAATTCATCGGCGGATTTTTTTGCTGCACACGGCAGCGGGTAATTATACTCAGCCTTTCTTTGAATCGTAATTGTAAAAAAGAAAATATATTATTATTGAGGCAAGAAATATGTACCAGTATAATATATCGCCTTTTATATATTTTAAGATAAGGCTTATAACAGCAATCCCGAAACTTATCCAGTTAATTGTCTTAACAATATTAGATGGCAGTTTTTTGATATATTTACCGGCAAAAAACATGCCTCCAAAGATTAATATAAAGGCAGCTATATAAAAGACCATTGTATCCATTAGCTATGATAATAATCTAAAAAATAAGATTAAGTCAAGAAATTTTATTTGCCTTTTTTTACTCATACCTCAATGACTCAATCGGGTCAAGGAGGGAGGCCTTGCGTGCCGGGTATATGCCAAAGAAGATGCCGACTGCTGCGGAAAAGAAAAAGGCTAAAAGAACTGACCAGAGCGTTACCTCTGTTGGAAGATAAAAAGGAAGAAAAAATGGAATTACAACAGAAGAGCCAGCTCCAATAATTATTCCAATAATGCCGCCAACAACGCTTAATGTTATGGACTCAATCAGAAATTGAATTAGTATGTCCTTATGCTTTGCGCCTACTGCCTTTCTTATGCCGATTTCCCTTGTCCTCTCCCTTACTGATACGAGCATTATGTTCATTATGCCAATGCCGCCGACAACCAATGATATTCCAGCAATCCCTGCAAGCACGCCCGTCATAATGGTCAATATTGTCTGCATTGTTGATAGAATATCGCTCTGGCTTGTTATTGTAAAGTCCTCTTTATTGCTGTGCCTCTTTATTAATAATTCTTTTATTTCTGCAATTGCCTTATCAAGGTTTTCAGGATTTTTTACAGAGGTAATTATCTCAAACAATTTATCTGTATCAAAAAGCTCGCCAGCGCTTGTAACAGGTATAAAGACAACATCATCAAAATCAAATCCGAGGCTTACACCCTTTTTTGACATTATGCCGACTACTCTATATCTTGATTCTCCAACTGTTACCAATTTTCCGAGGGCATTCTCATTTCCAAAAAGCTCTCTTTTTGCTGTTCTTCCAAGGACAATAACCTTTTTCTTTGTATCTACATCCACCTGCGTAACAAAAGAACCTGATTCAATCTTTAATATTCTGAGTTGAAGATATTCAGGCGTCAAACCTATTACTGTGATATCCCTGCTCAGGTTTTTATATTTTAGGTTTGCGGTTCCGAGAATAACAGGCACTGCCTCTTTTAGATACTGTGACCTTCTTTTTATGAATAGCGCATCGTCATAGGAAAGTTTTCTGATAGCGCCGACTGAATGTGGCCTGAAACTGCCTCTTGTATCCACCTTCCCTGGTGTTACAATCAGGAGATTAGAGCCGAGTCCTGTAAGCTCTGTCTCAATATAGAGCCTTGCGCCTTCGCCAACTGATACAAGCAGAATAACAGCAGTAACACCTATTATTACACCAAGCATTGTAAGGCTGGAGCGGATCTTATTGGCAAGAAGTGCCTCAAGGGAAACCTTGAATGTTTCATTTATATTCATTTCCTGTTATTTGTAACCTTCTCATCCTTAATAACAGCGCCATCCTTTATATGGATTATCCTTTTTGAGAACTGGGCAATATTTGGCTCATGGGTAACAAGGATTATTGTAACGCCCTTATCCTCGTTTAAACCCTGAAGTATCTTCATTATCTGCTCGCCTGATTTGCTGTCAAGATTTCCTGTTGGCTCATCAGCAAGGATAATGCTCGGATTGTTTACCAATGCCCTTGCAATAGCAACCCTCTGCTGCTGGCCTCCTGAAAGCTCGCTGGGCTTATGATTCAGCCTGTTTTCAAGGCCGACTGACTTCATTGCATCAAGCGCCGTTTTATGCCATTCATTTGATGAAACCCTGCTGTAAATAAGCGGAAGTTCAACATTTTTTATTGCAGTGAATCTTGGAAGCAGATTAAATGACTGGAATATAAAGCCTATCTTTTCATTTCTGATTGAAGCAAGTTCATCGTCATTTAACTGGCTCACCTCTTTGTTATCAAACTTGTAAGAGCCAGAGGTAGGCCTGTCAAGGCAGCCTATGATATTCATTAAGGTAGACTTTCCAGAGCCAGATGGCCCCATTATAGATATGAATTCTCCTTCTTTAATGACTAAGGATGCCCCTCTTAGCGCATCTATGGACTGGTCTCCCATCTGATATCTTTTTTTAATATCCTTTAATACTATCATCCCTTAATACGCTAAATCGCCAATCATTATTTAACAGGGTTTACCTTCACATTGTTTTTTAATCCCTCTGCATCAGGCTCTATTATAACCAAATCGCCTTCAGCAAGCCCATTTTTTATCTCAGTAAAGTTCCAGTTGGATATGCCAATTTCTATTTCTTTTAAATATGCTTTGTTATCCTTTATTATATAAACCATCTTTTTCCCCTGCCTGTCCATTATAGACTGTGTAGGAATAAAGATAACATTACTGAGCATATCAGTCAGCACCTCAATATCTGCTGACATACCTGTTTTTAACACAGGTTTCTTTCCTTTAAATTCTACCCTTATTTCAAATGTCCTCGTCTCTTGTTTCTGGCCGGCAACAATTGGGGAGATTTTATATATGGTTCCATTGAATATTTCACCATGATAGGCATCAAGTGTAATATTTACCGGCTGGCCGAGCTTTAGCCTTGCAACATCAACCTCATCTATAGTGGCAGAGACATAGAGCCTGTCAGGGTCAACTATTTCAATAAGTGGAGCGCCGACTGTAACAAGCTCCCCAACCTCAACCAATTTTTTGGAGATTACTCCTTTGAAGGGAGCCTTTATAATTGAATATCCCTGCAGAATTGACAGTTCCTTGACTGATGCATCATAATTCGTTTTTGAGATATCAAAGAGTTTTTGTGCTGCATCTAAATCCTGCTGTGAAATAATCCCGTCATTAAAAAGCCCTTTTAGCCTTTTCAGGTTCTTTTCTGCGTCAATGAAGGTTGTCTTTAATTCATCTATTCTGCTCTGTAATTTAACCTCCTCCTCTGTTAAGTCAAATTTTAGTATGACCTG
>JACRON010000246.1 GCA_016214425.1 Nitrospirota bacterium | reverse complement strand
CTCTATCAAGAGGGGATTAAGGGGTGTGTCCTCCCTCTTTGGCAAAGAGGGGTAAGGGGAGATTTTTACAATTATGTTTATTTAATTATGCAGATTACAGAAAACATAATCAACTTAGAAAAGATTGAAGAGGCAATAAAGGCGCAGGAGCAGCCTGACCTTGAATATGTTAGAGAAATACTAAAAAAGGTAGAGGGACTGATAGGTCTTTCTATCCATGAGGCAGCAGCATTGTTGAATATTGATGACCCTGATTTGCTTTCAGGGCTTTTCAAGACCTCTGCTATTGTAAAAGAAAAGGTCTATGGAAAAAGGATTGTCTTGTTTGCGCCATTGTATCTTTCAAATGAATGTACTAATAACTGCCTTTATTGCGGTTTTAGAAAAGACAATAAAGATGCAAAGAGAAAGACGCTTACAATAGATGAGGCTGTTAATGAGGCGCAATTCCTCTCGCAAAGAGGATACAAGAGGCTGCTGCTTGTTACAGGCGAGGATATCAGGAGTTCAGACATTGAATATCTCATCGCAGTCATTAATGCAATTTATGAAAAAACAGATATCAGGATACTGCACATCAATGCACCGCCAATAAAAACAGAGGATTTCAGAAGATTAAAAGGAGCAGGTGTTGGAGTGTATCAATCCTTTCAGGAGACATACCATCCTGAAACATATAAAAAAATGCACCCGTCAGGCATGAAAATGGATTATGAATGGCGGCTCTCAACGATGGACAGGGCAATAGAGGCAGGCTTTGATGATATTGGCATGGGGACGCTTTTGGGACTTTATGATTATCGTTTTGAGGCGCTTGCGCTTATCCAGCATGCAAAATATCTTGAGGAGAGATTTGGCTTTGGGCCCCATACTGTATCTGTGCCGAGGCTTCAGCCTGCATCAGGCGCGGTTATTCATAAGCCGCCTTATCCTGTGTCTGATACAGAATTTAAAAAGATAGTTGCTGACAAGGGAGCCAAAAGAGCTGAGGGATGAGATAATAAAAATCGGCGCATCACAGATAAGCGCAGGCTCAAGGACAAATCCGGGGGGATATACTGCTCCGAACGCCGAACGCCAAACGCTGAACGCCGAAGAACAATTTGAGACAGAAGACCACCGCTCTCTGGACGAGATGATTCAGGTGATTGCAAAAAGCAATAATCTGCCGAGCCTCTGCACTGCCTGTTACAGAAAGGGAAGGACTGGAAACGATTTCAGAAAACTTGCTGATACAGGTGATATACAAAAATATTGTCTTCCAAATGCTATTTTAACATTTCAGGAATATCTCATTGATTATGCATCTGAGGAGACGAGGGCAATTGGCCAGAAGATGATTAATGATACAATAACAAAGGTTGAGCTAAAGGATTTTGCAGAGAGGCTGGAGAGGATAAAGAGAGGGGAGAGGGATATATATTATTAATGCAGATAATCATCAACGGTGAAAAAAAGACAATTAATGGCAGCACAACCCTCGCTGGCCTCTTAAATGAATTAAATATTGATACACAGAGGGTGGCAGTGGAATTGAATATGAGCATTATAGACAAGTCAGATTATTCAAATACAATCTTAAAAGATAATGACTCACTTGAAATTGTAAGTTTTATAGGAGGTGGAGCAATTGGATGATAAGTTAATAATATCAGGGATAGAGTTTAAGTCCCGCCTGTGGGTTGGCACAGGCAAATATAAAGACTTTGAAGAGACAAAAAAAGCAGTAGAGGCATCTGGCGCTGATGTTGTTACTGTGGCAGTAAGGCGGGTGAATATAACAGACAGGGGCAAGGAAAATCTTTTAGATTATATTGACCCGAAGAAATACAAGATACTGCCTAATACAGCAGGCTGCTACACAGCAGAGGATGCGATAAGAACAGCGAGGCTCGCAAGAACAGCAGGCGTCTCGGACATGGTAAAGCTTGAGGTGATTGGCGATGAGAAGACACTATTCCCGGATAACGAGGCGCTCCTTGAGGCAGCAAAGGTTTTAGTGAAGGAGGGATTTATTGTTTTTCCATATACAAACGATGACCCGATAATGGCAAAGAAATTACAGGATATTGGCTGTGCAGCAGTAATGCCGCTTGCAGCGCCAATCGGCTCAGGGCTTGGCATAAGAAATCCCTATAATTTAAAGATTATACTTGAGACAGTTAAAATACCTGTTGTTGTAGATGCAGGTGTCGGCACTGCATCAGATGCAGCAATTGCAATGGAGCTCGGCTGCGATGCTGTCTTAATGAACACAGGAATTGCAGGAGCAAAAGACCCGCTCAAAATGGCAGAGGCAATGAAGCACGCCATTATAGCAGGAAGGCTTGCATACAAGGCAGGAAGGATGCCTATGAAGTTATACGCATCTGCAAGCAGTCCATTGGAAGGAAAGATAGGTGGCTAAGCCTTTATTCAGATTGTATCTAATTACAGATCGCAATCAAACAGGAGGAAGGCTATTAATAGATGTTGTAAAAGAGGCATTGGCTGGCGGCGTGAAGGCTGTTCAATTAAGGGAAAAGGATCTGCCAATAAGGGAATTGCTAAGACTTGCAGAGGAGATGCGTAAGATAACAAAAGAGACAGGGGCAATGCTATTTATAAATGGCAGAATGAATGCTGCAATGGCAGTTGAAGCTGATGGCATACACATTGGACAGTCGGATTTGCCTGTTGATGTTGTAAGAAAGATAGTAGGCAATCGTTTTATGATTGGAGTTTCAACGCATAATATAGTTGAGGCAAAAGAGGCGGAAAAAGGCGGCGCAGACTTTATCACCTTCGGCCCGATTTATGAGACGCCTTCAAAGCTCAAATATGGGAAGCCACTGGGAATTAATTTGCTGAAGGAAGCCAGAAGTGAAGTTTCAATGCCTATATTTGCCATTGGCGGAATAAAGTTAAACAATATTAAAGATATTATTACGGCAGGTGCAGATGGAGCGGCAGTGATATCTGCGATAATTGGAGCAAAGGAGCCAAAAAAGGCAGCAGAAGAACTATTAAGATATACACCCTCCCCTTAGTCCCCTCCCGTCAAGGGAGGTGGATATTATAAATTATTGCAGGAGCAGGTTTGTAACCTGCTCCGAAACATTTGGGTTCAGGTTGCAAACCTGAACCCGCAAAGGTTCCCTCTCCCCTTGCGGGAGAGGGTTAGGGTGAGGGGTAAGAGGAGAACCATGACCCAAATACTTGAGGCAAAAAAAGGAAACATAACAAAAGAAATAACAGAGGTTGCAAAGACAGAGGGCATTGAACCTTCTGAAATACAGAAGGGCATTGCAGAAGGAACCATTGTCATCTGCAAAAATAAAATCCACAAGATTAAGCCTCTCGGCATAGGAAAAGGGCTCCGCACAAAGATAAACGCAAACATTGGAACATCAAAGGACTATAATGATATTGAAAGAGAGATGGAAAAGCTAAAGATTGCAATAGAGGCAGGCGCAGATGCAGTCATGGACCTAAGCACAGGCGGTGATATCAAGGCAATCCGTTCACAGATATTAAAAAATTCTACAGTTGCCATTGGCACAGTGCCAATCTATCAGGCAATGGTTGAGGCAGGCGAAAGGCACGGAAACATTGCAAAGATGACAGAGGATGAATTATTTGGTATTATTGAAGAGCAGGCAGAGGAAGGCGTAGACTTTATTACAGTCCACTGCGGTGTAACCTTAAAGACCTTGCAGGTATTAAAAGGCGAGGGAAGGCATCTTGACATTGTGAGCAGGGGCGGCGCCTTGCTTGTTGAATGGATGATATATAATGGAAAAGAAAATCCATTATATAAAGATTATGGAAGGCTCCTTGAGATTGCAAAGAAATACGATTTAGTATTATCATTGGGCGACGGCTTAAGGCCCGGCTGTCTTGCAGATGC
This sequence comes from Nitrospirota bacterium, assembly GCA_016214425.1. GTDB lineage: Bacteria > Nitrospirota > CAKKRA01 > 9FT-COMBO-42-15 > 9FT-COMBO-42-15 > 9FT-COMBO-42-15. The sequence continues at coordinate 573 of JACRON010000246.1, read as the reverse complement.
AACAGACAGGGCGCAGATAAATGAGCTTATAACACTTGGTGAGCTTACAGAGCTCGCATGGCAAGAGGGTGTTCAGGTGATGATAGAGGGCCCCGGCCATGTGCCAATCAATCAGGTGGAGACAAATGTAAGGATACAAAAGGAGCTGTGCAAAGGAGCGCCGTTTTATGTCCTCGGCCCATTGGTGACGGATATCGCGCCCGGCTATGACCATATCACATCTGCAATCGGCGGAGCCATTGCAGCATCTGCAGGCGCAGATTTTCTTTGCTATGTAACGCCGTCAGAGCATCTTAGACTGCCGACTGTAGAGGATGTAAAAGAGGGTGTGATCGCCTCAAAGATTGCAGCGCATGCAGCAGATATTGCAAAGGGAGTAAAAGGTGCAATTGACAGGGATACAGAAATGGCAAAGGCAAGAAAGAGGCTTGATTGGGAGGCGCAGATAAACCTGTCTGTTGACCCTGAAAAGTCAAGGAGGCTGAGAACAGAAGGAAAGCCCTCTGATGAAACAGTCTGCTCCATGTGCGGTGAGTATTGCGCTATAAAGGTGGTAAATGAATATCTTAAAAA